>RZYE01000248.1 GCA_009930425.1 Actinomycetota bacterium
CCTCGTGATCATCGCGTTCCTCGCGATCGTGGCGAACATCGTCGCGGACATCATCTACGCCCTCCTCGACCCACGGATCCGGATCAACGCATGAGCACCTCACCCGAACACGTCGAGAACGCCATCGAGCTCAAGGAGGTCGAGGGGCTCTCCCAGGGGCAGATCGTCCGCCGCCGCTTCTTCCGGCACCGCGGGGCCATCATGGGCCTCTTCATCCTGATCTCCATCGCGCTCCTCGCGGCCACCTCGATCGGGTGGGGACCGATTCCCGGCTGGTTCCACCTCGCCCCCGACGACCGCGGCCCGGTGGTCAACCTCCGTGGCGCACCCACCCTGCAGCTCTTCGGCGAGGGTGCTCCCACCCTGGGTGACCACCCCTTCGGCCAGGACGAACTCGGCCGGGACATCTTCGCGCGCGTGATGAAGGGGGTCCAGACCTCCCTGATCGTCATGACGGTGATCGGCCTGGTCGCGGGCCTCGTGGGGATCCTCATGGGCTCCCTGTCCGGCTACTTCCGCGGCAGGACGGACACCTTCCTCATGCGGTTCACCGACCTGGTCATCACCGTCCCGGTGATCGTGATCGGTGCGGTCCTCGGCAAGCTGCTCGGCGCCGCGAACCCGATCCCGCTGGCCATCGCGCTGGGCCTCGTCTCCTGGACGGGTCTCGCTCGGCTCGTGCGCGGTGACTTCCTCTCCCTGCGCGAGCGCGAGTTCGTGGACGCCGCCCGGGTGGCAGGTGCGTCCCACCTGCGCATCATCTTCAAGCACATGCTGCCGAACGCCATCGGCGTCATCATTGTCAACACGACCCTGCTGATGAGCTCCGCGATCCTGCTCGAGACCGCGTTGGCCTACCTGGGATTCGGCATCACCCCGCCCAACATCTCCCTGGGCCAGATGATCAACGAGTACCAGGGTGCCTTCAACACCCGGCCGTGGCTCTTCTGGTTCCCCGGCATGTTCATCATCCTGATCGCACTGTCCGTCAACTTCATCGGTGACGGCCTCCGGGACGCCTTCGACCCGCGCCAGCGTCGTATCCCCTCGGCGCGGAAGATGAAGCGTGCCGAGGCGCGCGCCGCCCGCCAGGCCGAGACCGCGTGATGTCAGCCCGCCAGCACACCCACCACGGCCGCGGCAGCGCCCGCCGCCAGCGCGAGCACGCTGCCGGTGTTCCACGACCGCTCCAGCTCCACCTCCTGGACGGTCGCGCGACCGAGGAACCCACCCTCCACGAGGGCGCGGTGGCGTTCCCCGATCGCGAGGGCCACGGTGTTGGCGTTCACGCCACGCTCCGCTTGCCCCGCGACGTCACGGGAGGTGCGGGCCGCGAAGCCCGACGCCGCCGGGATCGCCCACGAGCCGATGTCGCCCCGCGTGGTCCGCACGGTGAGGGACCAGGTGGAGTCGGCGCCCGCGAAGGTGGGCCAGGGCACGTGGACGGTGCGCAGCACGTTCCGGACGGTCACGCCGCCGTCGGACACCGTGACGTGGGGGAGGCCGAACGCCACCCACGCCACGATCGCACCGAGGACCACGAGGGGCCCGGAGCGCAGCACCTCCCGTACGCCGCCCGTGGCGGCGAAGTAGGCGAGGGCGAACACGGCCAGCACGACGGCGGCCACCCCCAGCACCCGGGACACGGCCGTCCGGTACACCACGGTGGGACCCATGCGTCCATCGTGACAGACGAGGACCACACGGAAGGACAACGATCCGCGTGACGCACACCCCCACCACCGACGCCACCCCGTCCACGGGAGAGACGATCCTCGAGGTCCGCGGGCTGAACGTGGACTTCTTCGTCGAGGATGAGTGGTTCCCCGCCGCGATCGACATGTCCTACGACGTCCACGCCGGCGAGGTGCTGGCCATCGTGGGCGAGTCCGGGTCCGGCAAGACCCAGTCCTCCATGGCGCTCCTGGGACTGCTGCCGCCGAACGGCCGCACCTCCGGTTCTGCGAAGCTCATGGGCGACGAACTGGTGGGCATGCCGACCAGCCGGCTCCGCCGGATCCGCGGCAACGACATCGCGGTCATCTTCCAGGAGCCCATGACGGCGCTGAACCCCGTCTACACGGTGGGTTTCCAGATCGTCGAGACGCTGCGCACCCACTTCGACATGAACCCGAAGGAGGCGAAGGCGCGGGCGATCGAGTTGCTGAAGCTGGTCGAGATCCCCGAGCCGGAGGTGCGGTTCAACTCCTACCCCCACCAGTTGTCCGGCGGCCAGCGCCAGCGCGCCATGATCGCCCAGTCGCTCGCCTGCGACCCGCGGCTCCTCGTCGCCGACGAGCCCACCACCGCCCTCGACGTCACCGTCCAGGCGGAGATCCTGAAGCTCATGCGCGACCTGCGCAGCCGCATCGACTCGGGCATCATCCTCATCACCCACGACATGGGCATCGTCGCCGACATGGCGGACACGATCGTCGTGATGAAGGACGGGCGGATCGTCGAGCGGGGCACCGCGGACCAGGTGTTCAACGACCCGCAGCACCCCTACACCCAGGAACTCCTCGCCGCCGTGCCCCACCTCGGGTCGCACGCGACGGCCGTGGAGGGGGCGGACACCCTTGTCCCCGGGGCCGAGGACGCCGAGGCCGCCCTGCGTGACGGCGCCCCCACCCAGGTGGTGCGGGAACGCCGCGCCCCGGAGCCGGAGACCGCCTTCACGCCCGACCCGCAGTACGTCCTCCAGGCCCAGGACATGGTCATCGAGTACCCGAAGCGCGGCCGCACGCCGGCGTTCCGGGCGGTCGACGGCGTCACGATGAACATCCGGCCCGGCGAGGTGGTCGGGCTGGTGGGGGAGTCGGGGTCGGGCAAGACGACGATCGGGCGGGCGGTCGTGGGGCTGCTGCCCATCCACGCCGGCCACCTGACCATCGACGGCATCACGATGCGCGGTGCGAGGCACAAGGACCTGAAGCCGCTGCGGGCGAAGGTCGGCATCGTGTTCCAGGACCCCGGCTCGTCCCTGAACCCGCGCCTGCCCATCGGTGAGTCGATCGGCGAGCCCCTCTACCTCCACTCCGGCATCAAGGGGGGCGAGCTGGACAAGCGGGTGGAGGCG
>RZYE01000249.1 GCA_009930425.1 Actinomycetota bacterium
GTGCGCCGAGGTGCTGGCACCGGCGCCGGGACTGGACGAGGTGGCCGCGCGGCACGCCCGGGACATGGCGGTGCGGATCGCCGAGGGCCTCGACGTGACCGGGGTGCTGGCAGTGGAGATGTTCTGCGTGGAGGGGGCCGACGGGGTGCGGCTCTCGGTCAACGAGCTCGCCATGCGGCCCCACAACTCGGGGCACTGGACGATCGAGGGCTCCGTGACCAGCCAGTTCGAGCAGCACCTGCGCGCAGTGCTCGACCTGCCGCTGGGCGAGACGGCGGCGCGGCAGCCGTGGGCGGTGATGGTGAACCTGCTCGGGAGCGAGCTGGCAGACCCACGCGTGGCGTACCCGCGCATGATGGCGGAGTTCCCCGGGGCGAAGGTCCACCTGTACGGCAAGGACGTGCGGCCCCGGCGGAAGCTCGGGCACGTCACCGTGTTCGGGGAGGACCTGGAAGTGGCGCGGGCGGCTGCGCACGCGGCGGTCGCGTACCTGCGCGGCGACGCCGTCGGCACGGAGGAGGAGGCATGATGGGCGCACTCGTGGGCATCGTGATGGGCTCGGACTCGGACTGGCCGGTGATGCGGGCCGCGGCCGAGGTGCTCGAGGATTTCGGCATCGAGCACGAGGTGGGGGTGGTGTCCGCGCACCGCATGCCCACCGAGATGATCGAGTACGGGCGGTCGGCCGCCGAGCGGGGCCTGCGGGTGATCATCGCCGGGGCCGGGGGAGCGGCACACCTGCCCGGCATGCTGGCGTCCGTGACGCCGTTGCCCGTGATCGGGGTGCCGGTGCCGCTGAAGCACCTCGACGGGATGGACTCCCTGCTCTCGATCGTGCAGATGCCGGCGGGCGTGCCCGTGGCGACAGTCTCGATCGGCGGGGCCCGCAACGCCGGGCTGATGGCCGCGCGGATCGTGGGAACGTGGGATGAAAGCGTCCGGGCGGCCATGGTCGAGTTCCAGGAGGGGCTGCGGCAGGTCGCGATCGAGAAGGGCCGGTCCCTTGCCACAGAGCGCGGTCAGGAGCTCTGAAGGTCCCCGATCCTGAGGAGCGGGGTACCACGCCACAGGGAGCGTTCGGTGATCCTCCGCCCATCCACCACGAGCCGTACGCCCGGGACATGGTCAGGGCCGAGCGCACTGTACTCGTCGTGGTCGGCCTGGACGATGACGAGGTCCGCCGGCTCCCCGTAGTGGAAGGGCTCCCAACCGAAGGTGCGCAACTCCTCGTCGCTGTACATCGGATCGTGCACCGCAACCGTGGCGCCGCGGTTACGGAGCTCCGCCACCACGGGGAAGACACCGGAGAAAGCGGTCTCCTTGACACCGCCTCGGTAGGAGGCGCCCAGCACAACGGCGCGCAGCCCGTCGAGTCCGCCAAGCAGTCCGGCCGCGCGGCCGACGACGTACGCCGGCATGGACGCATTGAACGACCGTGCCGTCCGGACGATGGAGGCGTCAGGGTCGACGGATAGGTACAGGCGCGGATAGACAGGGATGCAGTGTCCGCCCACCGCGATACCCGGCCGGTGGATGTGAGAGTACGGCTGTGAGTTGCAGGCATCGATGACCCGCTGGACATCGATACCCGCACGGTCCGCGAAGACAGCGAACTGGTTGGCCAGACCAATATTCACGTCACGGTAGGTGGTCTCCGCCAGTTTGGCCATCTCGGCGGCCTCGGCGCTGCCCATGTCCCACACGCCGTTCGGGCGCGGGAGATCGGGCCGCTCGTCGAAGTCAAGGACCGCACTGTAGAACGCGACCGCCCGCCGTGCGCCCTCCTCCGAGAGGCCACCCACGAGCTTGGGGTAGCGGCGCAGGTCGGAGAAGACGCGACCCGTCAGGACGCGTTCGGGGGAAAACACAAGGTGGAAGTCCCTTCCCTCGCGCAACCCCGAGAGCTCCTCGATCCGGGGCCTCCAGCGGTGCCGTGTGGTGCCGACAGGGAGTGTTGTCTCGTAGGAGACGAGCGTGCCGGGACTCAGGTGGGTGGCGAGCGACGCGGTCGCTGCGTCCATCCAGCCGAAGTCCGGTTCCCACGTCTCGTCGTCGACGAACAGCGGCACGACGACGACGACGACGTCCGCCTCGGGCACCGCCGCGCCGTAGTCCGTGGTGGCGCGCAAGCGGCCGGACGGTACGAGCTCGGCCAGCCGCTCCGCGAGGTGTGCCTCCCCGGGGAAGGGTTCCCTCCCGGCGTTGATGGTCGCAACGGTCGTGGCGTCGACGTCGACACCGATGACCTCGTGACCCGCGCTGGCGAACTGCACCGCCAACGGCAACCCGATCTTCCCCATCGCGATCACGGCGATTCTCATGTGTCCCGCCTCCCTTCGTCTGCCACGGCCCGCGGACTCAGAGCCGCACTGTCGCGCGATCGTGAGCCGCGTCCAGCATCGCCTGGACGACGCGAAGCGTCTCCACGCCGTCGGACATCGAGACGACCGCCGAGAGGTCCCCGTGGATCGCGTCGCGGAAGTTCTCCTGCTCGACACGCAGGGGTTCCCGTTTGGTGAACGCGTAGCGGACCACGTCTCCCTCCGTGACGCCGCGGAAGTTGAGGACTGCGTCCCACTCGGGGCGCACCGTCCCGTTGGCGAAGAACGTGACATCGCCGGTCAGGGTGTCCGCCACGAGGGATCCCTTCTCGCCGGTCACGACGGTCTGGCGTTCCTTGCGCGGCGAGAGCCAGTTCACGAGGTGGTTGACGATGATCCCGTTGTCCATCTGGCCGGAGGCTACGAGCATGTCCTCGTGCTCACGCCCCGTCTGGTGCGTGACGTGGGCCGAGACGTGGGTGTAGCGTGCCCCGGCCAGCCAGGACGTGAGGTCCACGTCATGGGTGGCGAGGTCCTTCACGACTCCGACGTCGGAGATCCGAGCTGGAAAAGGGCCCTGTCGCGTGGTCGTGATCTGGTAGATCACGCCCAACTGGCCCTCGCGGAGGCGGCGCCTCATCTCGACGATCGCGGGATTGCAGCGTTCCACGTATCCGACGGCGCCCACAAGTCCCGCTTCGGCGAACGCTGCGGCCACCCGCTCACCG
>RZYE01000003.1 GCA_009930425.1 Actinomycetota bacterium
GGACTTCGCGGCGATCAACCTCTACGAGAAGAACCTCGCGTTCAACCTCGGTGGACACGTCAACCACTCCATCTTCTGGTCGAACCTCTCACCCGAGGGCGGCGGCGAGCCCGAGGGCGAGGTCGCCGAGGCGATCACCGACTCCTTCGGCTCCTTCGCGGGCTTCAAGGGACAGTTCACGGCGGCCGCCACCGGCATCCAGGGCTCCGGCTGGGCCGTCCTGGCCTACGACGCGGTCTCGGGCAAGCTGGTGACCTACCAGCTGTTCGACCAGCAGGGGAACGTTCCGGTTGGCGTCCTCCCCCTCCTCCAGCTCGACATGTGGGAGCACGCCTTCTACCTCGACTACCTGAACGTCAAGGCGGACTACGTCACGGCCTTCTGGAACATCGTCAACTGGGAGAACGTCGCCCAGCGGCTCTCTGCGGCCACGAGCAAGTCGCCGGGACTCATCCTCCCGTCCTGACCTGATGCGGGCTCCACGGCCCGCCTGGAGCCCTGAAGGGGGCCCTGCCGAATCGGCAGGGCCCCCTTCGTGACGTCTCGGGGATGCGTCAGTGCGCGTGCTGTCCCCGGGAGAACTCGAAGACCTGGCCCACGAGGCCGATGACCCCGAGGGCCACGCCGATCCCCGTGATCCAGAACCCGATCGCTGCGCCGAGGAAGAGGAGGGCCGAGGCGACCCCGAGGACGAGCGGCCACCACGAGTGCGGGGAGAACACCCCGATCTCTCCCGTGCGGACGGAGATCTCGCCGAGCGGGTCGTCCTCAGGCCGCACCGAGATGCGTCGCGAGAGCACCCAGAGGTAGCCGGCGATGATCCCCGCGAGGCCGGCGACCATGTAGAACGCCGTGGTACCCACGGGCTCGGCCTCGGCCACCACCAGGTAGGCGGTCCCCACGATGAGGAAGAAGACCATCAGGAAGGCGAAGAGGAGGAACTCGGCACGGAGCGGGTGGACGTCCCGCCGCGAGACCCGTGCGTCGGCGGTGTCGCTCATCTCGTGATCCTCTCGTGCTGGGTGAGGCTCAGGTTGTCGATCGCCGCGACCTCCGGGTGGTGGAGGTCGAAGGCAGGACGCTCTGACCGGATGCGCGGGATCGAGGTGAAGTTGTGCCGCGGGACGGGGCACGCAGTCGCCCACTCGAGCGACCCACCGAAGCCCCAGGGGTCGTCGACGAACACGGTTCGCGGTCCCCGCTGCGTGATGTAGAAGTTCCAGAGGAACGGCAGGGTCGAGATGGCCGTGAGCCATGCACCCACCGTCGAGACCTGGTTGAGGACCGTGAACCCGTCCTCGACGAGGTAGTCGGCGTAGCGCCGCGGCATGCCCTCGACACCGAGCCAGTGCTGGACCAGGAACGTCGTGTGGAAACCCACGAAGAGGAGCCAGAAGTGGACCTTCCCGAGTCGCTCGTCGAGCATGCGGCCCGTCCACTTCGGCCACCAGAAGTAGAAGCCCGCGAACATCGCGAACACGACCGTCCCGAAGATCACGTAGTGGAAGTGCGCCACCACGAAGTAGGTGTCGTGGACGTGCCAGTCCATGGCCGGACTCGCGAGGATCACGCCCGTGAGCCCACCGAAGAGGAAGGTGAAGAGGAAGCCGAGTGCGAACAGCATCGGGGACTCGAACGTGATCTTGCCCCGCCACATCGTTCCCAGCCAGTTGAACATCTTCACGCCCGTGGGAACGGCGATCGCCATCGTCAGCAACGAGAAGAACCCGAGCATGACGGCGCCCGTGGTGTACATGTGGTGCGCCCAGACCGAGATGGACAGTGCAGCGATCGCGATCGTGGCGAACACCAGCGTCTTGTACCCGAAGATCGGCTTCCGTGAGAAGACCGGGATGACCTCGGAGATGATGCCGAAGAACGGCAGGGCGAGGATGTAGACCTCGGGGTGCCCGAAGAACCAGAACAGGTGCTGGTAGAGCACCGGACCGCCGCTCTCGACCGCGAAGATGCCTGCGCCGAACACCCTGTCGAAGAGGATCCCGAAGAAGGCAGCCGCGAGGACCGGGAAGGCCATGAGCACGAGGAGCGAGGTGATCAGGATGTTCCAGGTGAAGATCGGCATGCGGAACATGGTCATCCCGGGCGCACGCATCGTGATGATGGTCGCGACGAAGTTGACCGAGCCGAAGATGGTGCCGAAGCCCGTCATCGCGAGTCCCGCGAGCCACAGGTTCACCCCCACGCCCGGGGTGTAGGCCGAGAGGGACAGGGGAACGTAGCCGGTCCACCCCATCGAGGCTGCCCCGCCCGGGCTGAGGAACCCGGCCGTGGCAATGAGGCCGCCGAAGAGGAAGAGCCAGTAGGCATACATGTTCAGCCGCGGGAACGCGACGTCCGGGGCGCCGATCTGGAGGGGAACCATGATGTTGCCGAACGCGGTGAACAGCGGTGTCGCGAACAGGAACAGCATGATCGTGCCGTGCATGGTGAACAGCTGGTTGTACTGGTCCTTCGACTGCAGCATCATCCCGGGCGCCCACAGTTCGGTGCGGATGACCATGGCCATGATGCCCGCGAGGATGAAGAAGAAGAACGCGGTGTACAGGTACATGTACCCGATGACCTTGTGGTCCGTGGAGGTGAGCCACGAGACGATGGTCTGACCGAGGGACTGCCGCTCGGGCCTCAGGCCGGGGACGAACTCGGACTGCTGTGGGAGGGTGGCGGCCATCAGCTGTTCGCTCCTTCGGTGTCGTAACGGTTCAGCTCGTCACCGAGCCTGCCGACGTTGCCGGCCTGCCGGAGCGCCTCCATCTCGGCCTCGAACTCCTCCAGCGGGACGACAGCGACCCGGAAGAGCATCTCCGAGTGGAACTCGCCGCACATCTCTGCGCACTTGCCCATGTAGACCCCCTCCTTCGTGGGGACCACCTGGAAGCTGTTGGTGCGGCCGGGGATCATGTCGGTCTTGTACAGGAAGGCCGGGATCCAGAAGGAGTGCTGGACGTCGCGCGACTTGATCTCGAACTGCACGTTCTGGTCGACCGGGAGGTAGAGGGTGGGCAACTCGTCCGCCACGCCCTCCTCACCGGTCAGCTGGACCCGCTCGCCCGAGTAGTGGACGTCGTAGTCGAGGTAGTTGAAGTCCCAGCTCCACTGCTTGCCGTACACCTCGACCGTCAGGTCGGGTTCCTCCTCGACGGCCTGGACCGATTCGATCGTGCGCTGGGAGAACACGAACAGGACCCCGACCATCACGATGGGGATGACGGTGTACATCAGCTCGAGCGGGACGTGGTACTGGAGCTGGACCGGGAGCTCGTTGTCGTCCTTGCGCTTGCGGTAGACGATGAGCGCCCAGATCATCAGGCCCCAGACGAGGACACCGACAGCAAGAGCGGCGATCCACGACCCGTTCCAGAACGCGATCAGCTCCCCGGTCTTGTTCGTGACCCCCGCGTCCGAGGGCAGGAACCCCGTCGAGACGTCCGTCGAGCACCCGGACAGCCCGGCCGTGAGCAGTGCGGCAAGGGCGGCAGTCCCCCACAACCTGGCGTTCTTGGGTGGAGAGGGGTTTCGCACCGGTGACACCTTCCGACGTGATGTGGGACCATGGTCCCCCTAATGGGAAAACCCTACAACCTCAGGGTGCCTCCCCGCGCGCCGTGGCGCGTTCAGCCCACGTAGCCGACGACGTCGATGACCGCGGCGATCGCAGGGGTCTCCGTGCCTTCCGGCATGAGTGCGATCACGCGCGAACCAACCGGCACCCCGACCAGCTCGTCGAAGATCGAGCCCCCACCCAGCGCGATCGTCTCGGGTGCCCCGTAGTCCCACGTCGAGCCGCCGTCCGTGCCGTCCCACCCCGTGGCGGCGAAGGAGACGATGACGCTCCCGGAGTCGCCGACGACCTCGCCGCTCCCCTCGGCGATCGTCGTCAGAGCGAGTTCCTCGGGTGCGGCGGAGTCGGGCTTCACCGCCACGGTCGCGGGCTGGCCGAGCTCGCCCGTGACGGTGACGGGAAGGTCCGCGAGGGCTCCGGTGTCGACGGCGTCGCTCTGCCCGGCGAGCTCCTCCGCACCGAATGCCGCGACCACGTCGACGACGAAGACGAGGGTGTCACCCGCCGCGATTCCCGCGTCCGGGTTGCCGTCGGGATACCCGAGCTCCGACGGGATCGAGAGGAGCACGCGATCCCCGACGTGGGTTCCCGGCAGGCCCTGTTGCCATCCCTGGATGACCTGGTCGAGGGAGAAGCCGGCGACCTGTCCCCTCGAGAAGGAGTCGTCGAAGGCAGCCTCGGCACCCCACACCTGGCCGAGGTAGTCGGCGACGACGAAGTCCCCCTCGGCGACCTCCTCGCCGTCGCCCTCGCTCACGACGTCGACCTCCAGCTCGGCCGGTGGGTCCGAGTCGGGGAACGTCAGGGTGGGCTGCTCCCCGAACTCACTGCTCACCTGCGGTACTTCTCCGCCACCGGCGTCACCGGAGCACGCGGCGAGGAGGAGGGCCGCGGCGGCGACGGTGGACAGGGCGAGGTGACGACGCATGGGGTGCTCCGGGAGTGTCAGTGGAAGGAGTCGCCGCAGGCGCAGGAGCCCTGGGCGTTCGGGTTGTCGATCGTGAAGCCCTGCTGCTCGATCGTGTCGGCGAAGTCGATCGTGGCACCGTCGAGGTAGGGAGAACTCATCCGGTCGACGATCACCTCGACCCCGTCGAAGTCCACGGTGGCGTCCCCGTCCAGGAAGCGCTCGTCGAAGTAGAGCTGGTAGATGAGGCCCGAGCAGCCGCCGGGCTGGACCGCGATGCGAAGTCGCAGGTCGTCGCGGCCCTCCTGCTCCAGCAGGCTCTTCACCTTCGCGGCGGCCACTGGCGTGAGCGCCACGTTGTGGGACTGGGTGTTGGTCTGGGTCATGGTGCAACTCCTTCCAGTGCGATTTCGAGGGTACGTGTTGCTGGCCCCGTGCGGCCAATCGCTGAGAGCGTAACTCAGCGGGTCCATGTCCGGGCCACGCGAAGGACCCGCACGGCGAGTGCATCGGGATCCAGCGGCCCGACCGTGGTGTAGGACCCGACGATGCCCAGCGCGGCACGCTGGTGGCGGGAGGTGTGGTCCTCCCCGCTGAGGACCACGACGGGGCACCCCGCCTCGAGCGCCGCGGGTGCGAGGGCGGCGGCGGCCGACTCCTCGAGGGCGACGGCATCCATCTCCTCCACGACCACGAGGCACAGATCCGCACGCGGCACGGCAGCCGCCATCCCCGAGGCGGTGACGGTGTACTCCGCTCCGCTCGTTGCCCGGGCCCCCAGTGCGAGGGCGACGAAGGCGCTCCCTCCACCCAGCCCCGTGAACGCAGCTGTGGCAAGGCGTGGGGCCGGTCGCCGGGGAAGTTCGAGCTCGGCACCCACGGCGGACGCGAACGCGGCCACCTCCCGGTCACGTCGCTGGGCCTCGTCCGGCCCGATCTCGTCCGCCAGCCGGGCGCCGGCGCCGTGGAGACCCAGCAACGGCAGCCTGTCATTCCCGACGACCACCACGTCCACCGCCGCGAGTGCCTCCCGCGCCGCCGCCAGTGACCCGAAGCGCTCCCGGATGACCTCGGCGAAGCCCTGCCCGCCGTCGTGGGCGCGTGAGGCGGCCATGCCGAGCACCACGCGGTCGGCGCCCGCGTCGACGGCGGAGACGAGGGCGCGAGCGACGGGTGCGGTGGTGGAACCTGTCAGGAGGTGTCCGGTCTCGACGACGGCGGCGGCGGACCCCGGACCTTTGGCGGCGGCGAGGCTCTCCCCCAGTCCGGTTGCGCCGTCGGACAGCGCGAAGGCCTCCAGCTCGTCCGCCGCTGCGGCACGCCAGCCGGTGATGACGGCCCCCGTCAGCTCGCCGGCGGTGAAGTCGCGTACCGCCGTCGCGCCCACCAGTACCCTCATCTGCCCCGCCTCCGTACTCCTGCAACCAGTCGCTGTGCCATTCTGGTTCCCATGTCGAGAACTCCCGGCGCGCTCGCCATCCTGTTCCTCGCCCCCGTGCTCGTGGGCTGCGGGCAGGACGACAACCCGGTCGCCCCCATCGCACCCGACGACCTCGCCGCGGAGATCAGCGCCCAGATGGCCGAGGAGGTGGGCGTCGCACCGGAGGTCGTCTGCCCCGCGGAGCTCCCCGCTGAGATGGGGGCGAGTTCCACCTGCACGATCGCCGCCTCCGAGGACGTGGCCACTGCACTCGTGGTGGTGGCGACCGTGACGGAGGTCGACACCGAGGAACGCGTGGTCGTGTTCGACATCGCGGTGTCCACCGCCGAGGAGGCGACGGCGACGCCGTCGCCGGCGGCCACCGGGACGGATGCGCCGACCGGGGAGGCGACCACGAACGCGCCCGGCGAGGAGGCAACCCCGGCGGACTGAGCCGTCACTCCTCCAGGGTTCCCGAGAGATCCGCCAGGAGGATGGCCTCCGCCAGGATCGCGTTGCGCAGCTCGCCGAGGTGGATGGACTCGTTCCCCGAGTGCGCGCGGGTGTCCGGGTCCTCGATGCCCGTGACGAGGATCTCCGCCTCGGGGAACACGTTCGCGAGGTCGGCGATGAACGGGATCGACCCTCCGACGCCGATCTCGACGCTCTCCGTCCCCCAGGCCTCCCGCAGCGCGCGGCGCGCCTGCCGCATGACCTCGCCGCCCTCCTCCGCGAGGAAGGACGGTCCGGTCTCCCCCGGGGTGATCGTCACCTCGGCGCCGAAGGGAACGTTGGCCCTCAGGTGCTCCTCGAGCGCCGTCCAGGCCTCCGCCGGGTCCTGTCCCGGCGCCACCCGCAGCGACAGCGCTGCCCGGCACGTCGGGGCGATGGTGTTCGACCTCCCCTCGACCGGGGTGGCGTCGAGGCCGACGACGCCGAGGGCGGGCTTCGTCCAGAGGCGCGACGGGATCGAACCGGTCCCGGCGAGGCGGTACCCGTCGACGACGGCGGCGTCCGCCCTGAACTCCTCGTCCGGGTAGTCGATGGGGGATGCCTCGCGCTGGAGCAGGCCAGCGACCGCCACGTCACCGTTCTCGTCGTGGAGCGAGGCGATCAGTCGGCACATGAGGGTGGTGGCGTCCAGCACGGGTCCGCCGTACATCCCCGAGTGAAGCGCGTGCCCCGTGACCCTGAGCTCCACCTGGCACTCGACGAGCCCCCGGAGGGAGGTGGTGACGGCGGGGACCCCGACCTTCCAGTTGGTGGAGTCGAGCACCACGATGACATCGGCCGCCAGTGCCTCGCGGTGTGCCGTCAGGAAGTTCACGAACGACGGCGAGCCCACCTCCTCCTCGCCCTCGACGAAGCAGCGCACGCCGGCGCGCAGGTCCTCCCCCAGCACGCGGATCGCCGCGACGTGGGCGACCACACCCGCCTTGTCGTCGGCGCTGCCGCGCGCGTAGAGGCGGTCGCCTCGCACGACGGGCTCGAACGGGTCGTCCTGGTCCCAGTCCTCGAGCGGCCCGGGCGGCTGGACGTCGTGGTGCGCGTAGAGGAGGACGACGGGTGCGCCCTCGACGCCGTCGCGCGCCCCGAGCACGGCGGGACGGCCCGGCGCACCGGACGGAGCCGACGCGGACGCGACCCTCGCGGCCACTCCCACCTCCCCGAGGAGATCGCGCACCAGACCTGCGCTGACCTGCAGCGTCGACTGATCGAAGGAATCGGCGGAGACGCTCGGGATGCGGACGAGGGCGACGAGGTCCTCGACCACACGCTCGAGGGATTCGTCCACCCTGCTTGACAGTTCGGCAACGGTGACCACGTCCCCGAGGTTACCGTGCTCCCCCGGCCCGCGGCGCCGTCCATTAGGATTCCTGTGTGTTCTCCCGAAAGCGCGCCGAGCAGCCCGCCCCCGATCCGGCCCCCACGCCCCGGGGCAAGGGCCACGCCACGCCCAAGCGCAAGGAGGCGCAGGCGGCCCGGCAACGCCCGCTCGTGCAGAACGACCGCAAGGCCGCCCGGGCGGCGGCGAAGGCCCGCCGCGACGAGGCCTACGCACGGCAGCACCAGGCCATGCTCGTGGGCGACGACCGCTACATGCCGGCACGCGACCGGGGCAAGGCACGTCGCTTCGCCCGCGACTACGTGGACGCACGGTGGTCGATCGGCGAGATGTTCATGCCGATCGCCTTCCTGATCCTCTTCATCATGCTGGTCGGCAGCATCTACCCCGAGGTGGCCTGGGCGGGCACGCTGGCGATGTACGCGATCGTGCTCGGCGGGGTGATCGACTCGCTCGTGATGGTCTGGCTCCTCAAGCGCCACCTCGCCGCCCGCTTCGACGATGACGAGATCCCCTCCTGGACCGGCATGTACGCCTTCCAGCGCAGCTTCATGCTGCGCCGCTTCCGGCTCCCCAAGCCGTTGGTGAAGCGCGGCGAGTGGCCCCAGGCGAAGACTCCCACCCGGCCCTGAGCAGGTCCTCTCGGTAGGATCGAGGCCATGACCAACAATCGACACCTCGGCAACAGCGGCCTCAAGATCAACGACATCATCTACGGGAACTGGCTCACGCACGGCTCCCAGGTGGAGAACGAGACGGCGATCGCCTGCGTCCACGCCGCCCTCGACGCCGGTATCTACACCTTCGACACCGCCGACGTCTATGCCAACACGCGGGCCGAGGAGGTCCTCGGCCGGGCACTGAAGGGCCAGCGCCGAGAGTCCCTCGTCATCCTCACGAAGACCTACTGGCCGGTGGGACCCGGCGGCCCCAACGACTGCGGCCTCTCCCGCAAGCACATCATGGAGTCCATCGACGGTTCGCTGCAGCGACTCGGGACGGACCACGTCGATGTCTACCAGGCGCACCGCTTCGACACCGCCACCCCCCTGGAGGAGACGATGGAGGCCTTTGCCGACATCGTCCGGGCCGGGAAGGCGTTCTACATCGGCGTCAGCGAGTGGACCGCGGACCAGATCCGCGCCGGCCACGCCCTCGCCAGGGAGTTGCGCGTCCCGCTGGTCTCCTCCCAGCCGCAGTACTCGATGCTGTGGCGTGTCATCGAGGACGAGGTGGTCCCGGCGAGCAGGGATCTCGGGATCTCGCAGATCGTGTGGTCCCCCGTCGCCCAGGGAATCCTGACCGGCAAGTACAAGCCGGGGCAGGCGCTGCCGGAGGGTTCCCGCGCCACCGACTCCAAGGGTGGCGCGACGATGATCTCCCGCTGGATGGACGACCGCGTGCTCGCCGCCGTCCAGCAACTCGAGCCGATCGCCGCCGACCTCGGCCTCACCATGGCGCAGCTCGCGATCGCCTGGGTCCTGCAGAACGAGAACGTGGCAGCGGCGATCATCGGTGCGTCACGGCCGGAGCAGGTGGCGGACAACGTCAAGGCCTCAGGGGTGGTCCTGCCCTCCGACGTGATGGCCCGGATCGACGAGGTCCTCGGGGACATCCCGGTGCGCGACCCCGGGATGACCGCGAAGTCAGCCCCCGCCTCGCGCCCCTGCTGAGCCGACCGCTGACGCCCGGGCGAGGTCGCGATTGACCCGCCCGGGCCACAGCGGACCCTCGTAGACGAACGCCGTGTAGGCCTGGAGGAGGTCGGCGCCCGCATCGAGGAGCGCCTGTCCGGACGCGGCATCCGTGATGCCGCCGGAGGCGATGAGGACGGGGCGGGTCCCGAGGTCCCGTCGCAGGAGCCGCACGACCTCACGCGCACGGTCGTGGAGCGGCGGCCCGGACAGTCCGCCGGGACCGAGATCGTGGGCGATGGTGGTGTTGACCGCGACCACACCGGCGAGGTCCTCCTCCCCCACCATCGCGGCGACGGCCGAGATGTCACCGGCCTCGAGGTCCGGGGCCAGCTTGACGAACACCGGTACCTCCCTGCCGGACACGCGGCGCGCCTCGTCCCGGACGGCGCGGACGATGGGCCGCAACGCGTCGACCTGCTGGAGCTCCCGCAGCCCCGGGGTGTTCGGCGAGGACACGTTCACGACCAGGTAGTCCGCCCATCGCGCAACCTCGTGCGTGGACGCGCGGTAGTCCTCGACCGCGCCGTCCAGCGGGGTGGTCCGCGTCTTGCCGAGGTTGACGCCGACGACGACGGCGCGCCCGGCCGAGGAGCGGCGCAGCTCCCGCAGCCGCCGGGCCACCACCGCCGCGCCGTCGTTGTTGAAGCCCATCTGGTTCCGCAGCGCCCGCATGTCGGGGTGGCGCCAGAGGCGTGGCCGGGGGTTTCCGGGCTGTGGGTGCGCGGTGACCGTGCCCACCTCGATGAAGCCGAACCCCAGCGCATCCATGCCGAGCACGGCCTCGGCGTTCTTGTCCATGCCGGCACAGAGGCCCAGCACACCCGGGATCTCGCGGGGGAACGCCAGCAGCCGCGGGTTCCGCACCGGCCCGCCGAGGTGGCCGACCGTGCCCTTCAGGGCACGCCGCACCGGCTCCGTCCTGCCCGCGAGGGCGATCGCCTCGACGGCGGCATGGTGGGCCGCCTCCGGGTCGGTGTGGACGAGGGCATGGTCATAGAGCAGCCGGTACACGCTCCCGATCGTAGGGGATCAGGACCGGCGCGGACTCTCGGCGAGCCGTTCGATGCGCACGGGTGCGGAGCGCCAGAGCCAGGTGATGCCGAGGACCGGCAGGACGAGTGGGACGAAGAAGTACCCGCTGCCGAACTGCGACCACACCGTCTCGTCCGGGAACAGGTCCGGACGGCCGAGCGAGAGAGCCCCCACCACGAGGACCCCGGTGAGTTCGACCACGACGGCGCCCCAGGCGACCCGCCGCATCCGCCGCCCGTTGTGGGCGAGTGCCACCGTCGCGACGATGTACACGACGGCGGCGAACGCGGACAGCCAGTAGGCCAGCGGGGCGGCGTCGGCATCCCTGATGAGCTGGACCGCCGAACGTGCTGTCGCCGCGAGCGCGAACACGCCGTACACGAGGATCAGGACGCGACCGAGGCCGTAGGCCCGCCGGCGCGAGTCCGGGAGCTGCGGGGCCGTCACAGTCCGGCCACCTGGAGGCTGCGCCACATCATGACGGCCACTGTCGCACACGCGACCAGGAGCGCGAGCGAGGACGTGCGGGTCCTGTCCGCGAACGCCCAGAAACCGGCGACGGGCATGATGAACACGGCAGTGACGAGGTAGCCCCAGAGCACCACCGGGTCACCCCCGAGCTCACCGCGGGCCTGCGTGACTCCCGCTGCGATCATGGTGATCAGCAGGAAGATCTCCACCAGGCCGGCCCCGAGCAACTGCCGGAGGATGACCGGACGGTCCCGGATCGCCCGCCACGCCGCCCAGCCACCGAGCATGACGCTGCTGACGACGGTCATCGCTGCGGCGGTCTCCACGGCGAACAGACTAACGCGGGCCCTGACATCGCGACGGACTAGGCTCGGTGATCGTGATCGACATCAAGCTCTGTTCCCCCAGCCCCGACTCCGACCGTGAGGCGCTCCTCGTCGCCGTGACCGTCACCGCCGACGGTCCGAGCGTGGTGGTGCCCGCCGCACTCGACGGCCTCGCCGTGGATGCCCTCTCCCAGCTGCTGCGCACGCTGGGCGTCAAGGGTGAACGCGACGAGGTGGTCCGAGGTCCGGGTGAGGCCGTGGGCTACGACGTGGTCGTCTTCACCGGTCTCGGCGACGGCGCCCCGACCGTCGAGCGGCTCCGCCAGGGCGCGGGAGCGGCGACCCGCACGCTCGAGGGCATCGAGCGTCTCGACGTCGCCCTTCCCGCCGACGCCCCAGAACTCGTCGGGGCGATCTGCGAGGGGCTGGCGCTCGGGGCACACCGGTTCACGCGCTACCACGTGGCCCCCGAGCCCATCCGCCACGCCCGCATCCTCAGCCCTCTCGCGGGCGATCGGTCCGGAGAGGCCGCCCTGGCCCGGGGGATGGTCCTGGCGGAGGCGGTCTGCCTCGCCAGGGACCTCGTGAACACCTCCCCGTCCGACCTCCACCCGGAGAGCTTCGCGGACCTCGCCGATGCGGGGGCCCGCGGCGCAGGTCTCGCGGTCACGGTCTGGGACGAGGTGGCGCTGGAATCGGAGGGGTTCGGAGGTCTGGTGGCGGTGGGGCGTGGCTCGGCCCGCCCACCTCGGCTCGTGCGCCTGCAGTACTCCCCGGAGGGTGCCACGACCCACGTCGCGCTCGTAGGGAAGGGAATCACCTTCGACTCCGGGGGCATCTCGCTCAAGCCTGCGAAGGGCATGGAGGACATGAAGTCCGACATGGCCGGGGCCGCCGCGGTGCTGGCCGCGACACTCGCGGCAGCACGGCTCGAACTCGGCGTCCGGGTCACCGGGTGGCTCGCGCTCGCGGAGAACATGCCGTCCGGCCATGCCACGCGGCCCTCGGACGTCATCACGATCCGCGGCGGGACCACGGTCGAGGTGCTGAACACGGACGCGGAGGGTCGTCTCGTCCTTGCCGACGCCCTGGTGGCGGCCGCCGAGGACGAGCCCGACGTCATCGCCGACATCGCCACGCTCACCGGAGCCCAGGTGGTGGCGCTCGGCAACCGTGTCTCCGCTGTCATGGGGGACGAGGAGACGCGATCGGACGTGGTGGCGGCCGCCGATGCGGCGGGTGAGCAGTTCTGGCCGATGCCCCTGCCGGCCGAACTCGCCGACTCCCTGAAGACGCCCATGGCGGACCTCGCCAACATCGGCGACCGCAACGGCGGGATGCTGGTTGCCGGTCTCTTCCTCCAGCGGTTCGTCAAGGGACGCCGGTGGGCGCACCTCGACATCGCGGGTCCCGCCCTGAACACCGACAAGGGGTGGGGTTACACGCCCAAGGGCGGCACAGGGGTCGGGGTCCGCACCCTCGTGAACCTCCTCGAGGCCGCGTGCGACTGACCGGCACTTTGAGCGATCCGGCCGCCTGCGCCCGCGAGTGTGACGTGGAACAATGACGAAACAGCGGCCGCCGCGCCTTGAATCACACCTGAGGAGGACCATCTCGTGAGCGAGACCATGTACGACATCGTCATCCTGGGGGGTGGGAGCGGCGGCTATGCCGCGGCGCTCCGCGGCGCCCAGCTCGGGATGAAGGTGGCCCTGATCGAGGCCGACAAGGTGGGCGGCACCTGCCTCCACCGTGGCTGCATCCCGACGAAGGCGTTGCTGCACGCCGCCGAGGTTGCCGACATGGCGCGGGACTCGGAGCACTTCGGCGTCAACGCCAGCTTCGAGGGCATCGACATGGGCCGCGTCAACGCCTACAAGGACCAGATCATCGGGAAGCTGCACAAGGGACTGCAGGGTCTGGTGGGGCACCACAACATCACCTACGTCACCGGGTGGGGCACCCTGGTCGCCGAGGACACCGTCGAGGTCGACGGCACCCGCTACCAGGGACGGAACATCGTCCTCGCCTCGGGCTCGTACTCCCGCACGCTGCCCGGCCTCGAGATCGGCGGGCGCGTCATGACGTCCGACCAGGCCCTCACGATGGACTGGGTCCCGGAGAGCGCGATCGTGCTGGGGGGAGGAGTCATCGGCGTCGAGTTCGCCTCCGTCTGGAAGTCGTTCGGGGTGGACGTCACCATCGTCGAGGCCCTTCCCCATCTGGCGCCCAACGAGGACGAGGCCCTCTCCAAGGCCCTCGAGCGTGCCTTCCGCAAGCGCAAGATCGCGTTCAAGCTGGGGGCTCGGTTCTCCGGCGTGACGCAGGACGACTCGGGCGTGACCGTCACGCTGGAGGACGGCTCCACCCTCCAGGCCGACCTCCTGCTCGTCGCCGTCGGCCGCGGCCCGGCCACCGCGAACCTCGGCTACGAGGAGCGAGGCATCCCCATGGAGCGGGGCTTCGTGCTCGCCAACGAGCGTCTCCACACCGGCGTGGCCAACATCTACGCCGTCGGCGACATCGTGCCCGGCCTGCAACTCGCCCACCGTGGCTTCCAGCAGGGCATCTTCGTCGCGGAGGAGATCGCCGGGCTGGAACCCGCCACGATCGTCGAGTCCGGCATCCCGCGAGTGACCTACTGCGACCCGGAACTCGCCTCCGTCGGCCTGACCGAGAAGCAGGCGCGCGAGAAGTACGGCGACCGGGTGAAGGTCTCCGAGGTCAACCTCGCCGCCAACGGCAAGAGCGGCATCCTCGGCACCGCCGGGTTCGTCAAGCTCGTGGGCGTCGCGGATGGGCCCATCGTCGGTGTCCACATGATCGGCGCCCGCATGGGCGAGCAGATCGGCGAGGGACAGCTGCTCGTGAACTGGGAGGCGTACGCCGAGGACGTCGCGCCACTCGTCCACGCCCACCCCACCCAGAACGAGGCCATGGGCGAGGCTGCGCTCGCCCTCGCCGGCAAGCCACTGCACGCACACAACTAGGAGTCGCGAGAAATGTCTGAATCCGTCAAGATGCCTGCCCTCGGCGAGTCCGTCACCGAGGGGACCGTGACCCGCTGGCTCAAGCAGGTCGGAGAGTCGGTCGAGGTCGACGAGCCCCTGCTCGAGGTGTCCACCGACAAGGTCGACACCGAGGTGCCCTCCCCTGTCGCGGGAGTCGTGGAGAAGATCCTCGTCGACGAGGACGAGACGGTCGAGGTCGGTGCCGAGCTCGCCGTCATCGGGGACGGCTCCGGCGCCGGCGAGCCCGAGAAGCAGTCCGTCCAGGCCGAGGATGACGACTACGAGGAGCCCGCTCCCGAGCCGTCCGCGCCCTCACCGGAGCCTGCTCCCGCCGAGGAGCCGGCACCCTCGGCGCCGTCTCCCGAGCCCGCGCCGGCCAAGCCGTCGGCCGACAGCGGCCAGGCCGTCACCATGCCTGCACTGGGCGAGTCGGTGACGGAGGGCACCATCACGAGGTGGCTGAAGGCCGAGGGTGACTCGGTCGAGGAGGACGAGCCGCTGCTCGAGGTGTCCACCGACAAGGTCGACACCGAGGTTCCGTCCCCGTTCGCGGGCACGCTGCTGAAGATCCTCGTCGGCGAGGACGAGACGGCCGAGGTCGGAACCGAGCTCGCTCTCATCGGCGAGGCCGGCGCTGCCGCGCCCGAGGAGGAGCCCGCTCAGGAGGCCCCGGCAGGACAGGACGAACCGGCCGAGAAGGCCGAGAAGGCAGAGGACAAGCCCCCGGCGCAGGAGAAGCCGGCGGAGCAGGAGAAGAAGGCCGAGAAGCCGGACGCCGCCGCCCAGGCCGGCGGTTCCTACGTCACCCCCATCGTCCGGAAGCTCGCGAAGGACAAGGACGTCGACCTCTCGGCGATCACGGGCACCGGCGTCGGGGGACGTATCCGCAAGGAGGACGTCCTCGAGGCTGCCCGGAAGGCGGAGGAGGAGAAGAAGGCCGCCGAGGAGAGGAGGAGGGCCGAGGAGGAGAAGGCCGCCGCACCTGCCGCGGCCCCGGCACCGGAGGCCCCCAAGGCCGCTCCCAAGGCCACCGCCGAACCGTCCCCGCTGCGGGGCACGACGGAGAAGATGTCCCGCCTCCGCAAGGTCATCGCGAAGCGCATGGTCGAGTCCATGCAGACCTCCGCGCAACTCACGACAGTGGTCGAGGTGGATGTCACCAAGGTCGCCGCACTGCGCGCGAAGTCCAAGTCCTCCTTCCAGCAGCGCGAGGGCGTGAACCTCACGTTCCTGCCGTTCTTCGTGAAGGCCGCGACCGAAGCGCTGAAGGCCCACCCGAAGCTCAACGCCTCGATCGTGGGTGAGGAGGTCCAGTACCACGGCGCCGAGCACATCGGCATCGCGGTGGACACCGAGCGCGGCCTGCTCGTCCCCGTGATCAAGGACGCCGGCGACCTCAACATCCCCGGTATCGCGAAGCGGATCGCCGACCTGGCAGCACGCACGCGCAGCAACAAGGTCCTGCCCGACGAACTCTCGGGCTCGACCTTCACCATCACGAACACCGGCTCCGGTGGGGCCCTGTTCGACACGCCGATCATCAACCAGCCCGAGGTGGCGATCCTCGGGGTGGGCACGATCGTGAAGCGGCCCATGGTGGTCAAGGACGCCGAGGGCAACGAGAACATCGGCATCCGGTCGATGTGCTACCTCGCACTGTCCTACGACCACAGGCTCGTCGACGGCGCCGACGCAGCCCGCTACCTGATGGCCGTCAAGGCACGGCTCGAGGAGGGCGCCTTCGAGGGCGACCTGGGCTGACCAGCAACGCACGGGGCCCGGCCGGCGACGGCCGGGCCCCGTGCGTCTGCTCCGCTGCCTGCCCGCATCACGGCGACGCACACGAGGTGACCTCCCCGATCAACCACTCCCCCTGCCGCACCACCTCGACCAGCACGCAATGGCTGACCTGCCGCTCCACGAACTCCTCCGTCCCCTCCGGTCCCGTCCTGCGGTGCGCCCGCTGCTGGACCTCCATCCGGGCCGTGAACGCACCCCTCCGCTCGTCGGCGGTCTCGAAGGCGAGGAGATCGGTCCCGAAACCCTCGAGGAAGGTTCCCTCCTCGGCGAGCTTCGCCGCGAGGCCGGCCTCCACGTCGGCCACAGCGGCATCAGGCAGGTAGAGCGCACGGATGGCCTTCTCGTCGCCAGCGGCCAGGGCGGCGTCACGGTCGGACAGGAGGCCACTGACCACCGCACGCGGGTCCACCACTGACGGAGCCACCGCCCTGGCGGGGTCGGCCGAATCGATGGTGCGCGACGCCAGGCCGAGGGCACGCCCCGCCACGAGGAGCGCGGCAAGCGCCCCGAGGACCACCACCACGAGGACCGCCCAGGACCGGCCGGGCGAGACCCGCTCCTCCTTGAGGACAGTGGGTGCGGCGGCGGACCTGAGCTGGGCGCCGGCAAGATTGGCGGCTGCGGGGACCACGAGCTCGGCCCCCTCACCGAGCAGGTGGGACCACGTCGCGAAGTCACGTGCCGTCGGACGTTGCACGGGATCTTCGGCGAGGGCCCTGCCGACGTGGCGGACCACGTCCGCATCCTCCCCGCTCGCCCAGGTCAGCGTACGGGCGAGGGACCAGATGTCCGACGCCTCCGTTGCCGGCCCGTCGTCCAGTTCCGGCGGGATGTACCCGGTGTGGCCGCGCTCCGCTCCACCGTGGCCCACGATGTCGACCAGGACCGGGGTCCCGTCCGGACCGACGACGACGTTGGCCGGTGAGACGTCGCCGTGGACCAGGCCGCGGTGGTGAAGTGCCGCGAGGGCGTCACCGATGGTCCGCCACAGGGTGGCCACCTCTCCCCGGGACAACCAGGAGCGCGCGTTCACGAGGGTGGCCAGGGATGGTCCGACGACGAGGTCCATCACCACGGCGGCCTGATCGCCGGCCGCCACCACGTCCCGGATCCGGGGCAGGTTGGGATGCCGCAGGTTCGCCAGGCCTTCGAGGCGCTCCAGCCGCGCATCCCGGGGGGCGATCACCGCGGCGAGGGAGCGTCCGTCCCGATCGCGGACCGCAACCGCGGCGCCGCCGGCACCGAACCCGATCGGGCCACCCACCTCGTACCCCTTGATCACGCACCTCTCCATGGCCCGCACGCTACGCGCGGATCGCCGGGTCCCGCTCCTCCCATCCACAGGTCCACCGCCCCCTGGACCCTCCGCTCCGCGGCAGCTGTGGCACCCGTTAGAATCACCCCATGGCGAAGTCCTCCACCCCGAAGAAGCGGCGCTGGTACCACAACCTCGCGGATGCGTACCGGCTGACGGCAGCAGCGGAGCCCTGGGTCGGGTGGGCGATGCTGGGGGCCTTCCTGGGGTCGATCGGGATCGCCGTGGCGATCGGGTTCGCCACCGGGCACCCGATCTATGCCGGCTTCCTGGGCGGCGGCTTCGGCCTGACCTTCGCGATGCTGATCCTCTCCTGGCGGGTCCGTGCCGTCTCGTACGCCCAGATCGAGGGGCATCCCGGTGCGTCGATGGCCGTGCTCGACCAGATCAAGCGGGGCTGGAACATCGAACGGGAGCCCGTCGCCATCAACCCCCGGACGCAGGACATGGTCTTCCGGATGGTCGGGCGTCCGGGCGTGGTGCTCATCTCCGAGGGGCCGGCGTCCCGCGTCAAGCGGCTGCTCAAGGACGAGGAGAGGAGGATCACCCGCGTGGTCCCCAATGTCCCCGTCCACCTCGTGCAGACCGGCCGCGAGGAGGGTCAGGTGCCCCTCACGAAGCTCCAGTCGAAGGTTCGGAAGCTCCCCAAGAAGCTCACCGCCGAAGAGGTGTCGACCGTCGCCCACCGGCTCCGCTCCCTCAGCACCAACAAGCTGCCCATTCCGAAGGGGATCGACCCACTGCGCGCCAGGCCGGACCGCAAGTCTGCCCGCGGCCGCTGAGCCCACGTGGCCGGCGCCACACCCTTCAGCCGGGTCCGTAACATTCCCGACACCTTCGAGTGACACCCGCGAAATTGCCCGGGGCTAGCGTGGGGACGTTCCCATCGAGAGCTTAAGGAGCTGCGGATGTTTTCTAGCGCCGACGAGGCCATTGCCTTCACGCGGCAGGAGGGCGTCGAGTTCATCGACGTCCGGTTCTGCGACCTTCCCGGGGTGATGCAGCACTTCAACATTCCCGTGCAGGCATTCACGGACGAGGTGTTCACCGAGGGCCTGATGTTCGACGGTTCGTCGATCCGTGGCTTCCAGGCCATCCACGAGTCGGACATGAAGCTGGTCCCCGACGTCTCCACGGCCTACGTGGACCCCTTCCGCAAGGCCAAGACCCTGATCGTGAACTTCTCGATCGTGGACCCGTTCACCGGCGAGGTGTACTCCCGGGACCCCAGGAACATCGCGGCGAAGGCCGAGGCGTACCTGACCTCCACCGGGATCGCCGACACCGCCTTCTTCGGGGCCGAGGCCGAGTTCTACATCTTCGACGACGTGCGCTTCGCGACCAACCAGCACTCGTCCTACTACCACCTCGACTCGAAGGAGGCCGCGTGGAACACCGGCCGGGTCGAGGAGGGCGGGAACCAGGGGTACAAGACCCGCTTCAAGGGCGGTTACTTCCCTGTCTCCCCCTCCGACCAGATGGCGGACCTCCGTGACCAGATGGTCACGACGATGCAGGAGGTCGGCCTCAACGTGGAGCGTGCGCACCACGAGGTGGGGACGGCCGGCCAGATGGAGATCAACTACCGGTTCAACACCCTGATCCACGCCGCCGACGACGTGATGAAGTTCAAGTACATCATCAAGAACGTCGCCTGGCAGGCGGGCAAGACGGCCACCTTCATGCCGAAGCCGCTCTTCGGCGACAACGGCTCGGGGATGCACACCCACATGTCGCTCTGGAAGGACGGCAACCCGCTGTTCGCGGACGAACGCGGCTACGGCGGACTGTCCGACCTGGCCCGGTGGTACATCGGTGGACTCCTGCGGCACGCCCCGTCGCTGCTCGCGTTCACCAACCCGACCGTGAACTCCTACCACCGTCTCGTGCCCGGCTTCGAGGCGCCGGTGAACCTCGTGTACTCCGCCCGCAACCGGTCGGCCTGCATCCGCATCCCCGTCACCGGCACCTCCCCCAAGGCGAAGCGGATGGAGTTCCGCGTCCCTGACCCGTCGTCCAACCCCTACCTCGCGTTCTCCGCGATGCTGATGGCGGGCCTCGACGGGATCAAGAACCGGATCGAACCGCGGGAGCCGATCGACAAGGACCTCTACGAACTGCCGCCGGAGGAGCACGCCCTCATCGACCAGGTGCCCGACTCCCTGCCGAAGGTGCTCGAGGCGCTCGAGGAGGACCACGACTACCTGACCGAGGGCGACGTGTTCTCCCCGGACCTGATCGAGACGTGGATCGACTACAAGCGGACCAACGAGATCGACCCGCTGCGGCTGCGCCCGCACCCGCACGAGTTCGAGCTGTACTTCGACCTGTGAGGGACGACTCGTCCCAGGAGGGCCCCGGATCCGGCAGCGGATCCGGGGCCCTCCCCGTTCCGGTCCGACGGTTATCGCAAGGGGGTCCTCGAAGCAGCCACGGGCCGGTTCCCGGATCGATAGCCTCGAAGGTGGACCCGAACCTGCGATGAGCAGCGAGGAGCGTGCGGCGCTGATGTCATGGACCCTCCGGTACGACGGCTACGACCCGGCCGAGGAGGGCCTGCGTGAAGCGCTCTGCACGTTGGGGAACGGTCACTTCGCAACGCGGGGGGCGGCACCGGAGTCGCCCGCTGATGACGTCCACTACCCCGGCACCTACGCCGCCGGGGTGTTCAACCGCCTCGAGGAGGAGCTCTCCGGCCGGACCATCGACAACGAGAGCATCGTCAACCTGCCGAACTGGCTCCCGTTCACCTTCCGGATCGAGGACGGCCCGTGGTTCTCCGTGGACGACGCCGAGCTGCTGGAGTACGTCCAGGAACTCGACATGAGGGCCGCCGTCCTCACGCGGCGGCTCCGCTACCGGGATGCGGAGGGCCGCACCACCGCGGTGACCCAGCGCAGGCTCGTGAGCATGGAGTCACCGCACGTGGCGGCCCTGCAGACCACGATCCTCCCGGAGGACTGGTCCGGCGGCCTCACGGTGCGCACGGGTGTCGACGGCGGGGTGAGGAACTGGTTGGTTCCCCGCTACCGCACGTTGCGCAGCGTGCACCTCGACGTGGTGTCGGCCACCGTGAACGCGGAGGACACCGTGCTGGTCGAGGCGGAGACGAACTCCTCGCACATCCGGGTCGCGGTGGGGACCCGCACCACCGTGCACGCCGACGGGGGCGCCATGGCCGCGCACCGCACCCCCGTCCGCGACGGTGACTGGGTCGGACAGGACCTCCGCGTCGAGGCCAGCCGAGGAGAGCCGGTGACCTTCGACAAGGTGGCCACGATCTTCACCACGCGGGATGCGGCGATCGAGAGCCCTGCCGTGCAGGTGCGGCGGACCCTGCCACGGCTCGGGCGTTTCCAGGACATCCAGCGGGGCCACGTGATCGCCTGGCGGCACCTCTGGTCACGTTTCGGGGTCGAGGTCGAGGGCCGGGAGGACGCGATGCAGATCCTCCGGCTGCACCTGATGCACGTCCTGCAGACGCTCTCACCCCACACGGCCGAGCTCGATGCGGGGGTCCCCGCACGGGGCCTGCACGGCGAGGCCTACCGCGGGCACATCTTCTGGGACGAGGTGTTCGTGTTCCCGCTGCTGAACCTCCGGATGCCGCGGGTGACGCGCTCCCTCCTGCTCTACCGCTACCGGCGTCTCGCCGAGGCACGCAACGCGGCGGCGGCAGCCGGCTTCAGGGGCGCGATGTTCCCCTGGCAGTCCGGCAGTGACGGGCGGGAGGAGACGCAGCACGTCCACCTGAACCCGTTGTCGGGACGATGGAATCCCGATCCCACCTTCCGCCAGCGACACGTGGGGATCGCGATCGCCTACAACGTGTGGCAGTACCAGCAGGCCACCGATGACCTCGACTTCCTGGCGAACCATGGTGCGGAGATGCTGCTCGAGATCGCCCGGTTCTGGGCGAGCATCGCCTCCTTCGACCGAATCCGGGACCGCTACGTCATCAACGGCGTCATGGGCCCCGACGAGTTCCACACCGGCTATCCCGGCGCGGACGGTGACGGCGTCAACAACAACGCGTACACGAACGTGATGGCCGCATGGGTGATGCTGCGCGCGTTGGACGCACTCGCCCTCCTCCCCGACACCACCGGCATCGAGCTGAGGGAACGGCTCGGCATCACGGCCGAGGAACTCGAGCAGTGGCTCGACATCAGCCACCGCATGTACGTGCCGTTCCATGACGGCGTCATCAGCCAGTTCGAGGGCTACGGCCAACTCGAGGAACTCGACTGGGAGGGATACCGATCGCGCTACGGGGACGTCCAGCGCCTCGATCGCATCCTCGAGGCGGAGGGACTGAGCCCCAACCGGTACAAGCTCTCGAAGCAGGCCGACGTGCTGATGCTGTTCTACCTCCTCTCCGCGGACGAACTCCGGGAACTGTTCGAACGGCTCGGCTACGCCCTCACTCCCGAGACGATGGCCGCCACCTTCGACTACTACGAGGCCCGCAGCACGCACGGCTCCACCCTCAGCGCGGTGGTCCACTCATGGGTCCTGGCCCGCTCACAGCGTGAGCGCGCGCTCCAGTTCTTCGAGCAGGCCCTCATCTCGGACGTCGCCGACGTCCAGGGTGGAACGACCAGGGAGGGGATCCACCTCGCTGCGATGGCAGGCACGGTCGACCTCCTGCAGCGGTGCTTCTCCGGACTGGAGGTCCGCGGGGAGCAGTTGACGCTCAACCCGCACTGGCCCGCCAGCCTCGGAACGCTGACCTTCTCCATCCAGTACCGCGACGTGCCCCTCACGCTGCAGATCTCGGCGGACGAGGTCGAGGTTGCCGCCGGCCCCGGCCTGAAGCGACCCATCACGGTGTCCTGCCACGACGAGGTCGCGGTGATCAGCGGCGGCGGGAGCGCGGTGTTCCGCCTCTAGCCGGCTGGCTGGCTGGTCGGCGCACCCGGCGTCTCGTCCATCCACCGTCGCACGAGCCAGCCGGCGGGGCCCTCGTCGAGCACGACCGTCCCGGTGTTGGCGAGGATCCGCGAGGTGGCGAAGTCCGGATCGATGTTGCGGCCGTGGTACCCGGACCAGGTCCGGATGATCGCGCCGTGGGAGAAGAGGACGGCGGCGCCGTCGCCGACCAGTCCCCGGGCCTCCTCGACGGCGCCGCCGAAGCGCGCGAAGACCTCGTGGCCGCTCTCCCCGCCGGGCATGCGCCGATCGAGGTGGCCGTGCGCCCACGCGTCGGCGACGGAGTGGTACTCGATGATCGACTCGAGATCCGAGCGCATCTCGAGGTCGGCCGCCACGATCTCGCGGATCCCGGGCAGCACCACGGGATCGATGCCGAGCCGGTCCGCGAGCGGGCGGGCGGTCTGCCGGGTGCGCAGGAGGTGGGACGTGAAGATCCCGCGGATGCCCTCCGCCGCCAACGCGTCGGCGACGCGGGCTGCCTGGGCGTGGCCCTCCGGGGTGAGGGGCGAACCGGGCTCGGCAGTGTCGAGCGCACGGCTCAGGTTCGCCTGCGTCTGGCCGTGGCGGACAAGGATCAGTCTCATCGCATCCATCCTCCTACGAGAAGAAGACGGCCTCGACCACCCGCCGCGCGTGACGGGCGGCACGCAGGTAGTCCTCCTCGAAGTCGAGGGAGGCTCCGGGTGGGTATCCGAGGAGGCGTGACACCAGCGAGAGGTCGCGACCGACGCGGGGCAGGACATCGGACTTCTGTGGACGGCCCGTCACCAGCATGATGGCGTCGCGGACACGGGAGGCGAACTCCCACGCCGACCGGAGCGCCACGAAGTCCTCGGCGCTCAGGGCGCCCGCCCGCCATGCGGCCTCGAGGGCGGCGACGGTGCGGGTGGTTCGCAGGGCGGGGTGCTGGTGCGCGAGCTGCAGCTGCAGCAGCTGGATGGTGAACTCGACGTCGGTGAGCCCGCCCCGCCCGAGTTTCAGGTGCCGGTTGGGGGGAACCCCCCGCGGCATCCGCTCGGCCTCCACCCGTGCCTTCATCCGGCGGAGGCTGGTGAGGGCGGCCGCGTCAAGGCCGCCCTCGCGGTAGCGGACCGGATCGATGAGGGCGGTGAACCGCGCGAGGAGGTCCTCATCCCCCGCGATGGGCCGGGCCCGGAGGAGTGCCTGGCACTCCCACGGCTCCACCCAGCGGTCGTAGTACTCCGCGTAGGCGGCGAGAGAGCGCACGAGGGGACCGCGGCGGCCCTCCGGCCGCAGGTCGGCGTCGAGGGCGAGCGGGGGCTCGGGACCGGGCTGGGTGAGCACCGCCCTCACCCCGGTGGCGAGCTTCATCGCGAACTCGAGGGCCGGCTGTTCCTCCCCGGCGGCCTCGTAGACGAACATCACGTCCGCGTCCGAGGCGTAGGCCATCTCCCTGCCCCCCATGCGGCCCATCGCGATGATCGCGAATCTCGCCGGGTCCGGGGCCCCCTCCGCGAGCCCGGCGGCGCGGCGCGCGACGTGCCGGGCGACGCGCAGCGCGCCGATCACGGCCACGTCGGCGGCGTCGGTGATCATCGCTGCGCGGGCGGGGTCGACGCCGTCGAGCACGTCGCCGAGCGCCGCACGGGTCACCTCCCTCCTCCGGAGGTAGCGGGCAGCCTCGGCGCCCTCGTCCTGGTCGTCCCGCCGCAGGAGCATCGAGTCGAGCTCGCGCAGCAGCGCGTCGCGCGTCCGCGGGGCGAGTCCGTCCTCGTGGGCGAGCCACTGGACGGACTCGGGGAGCCTCGTCATGGCGTCCGCCGCGTACGCGCTGGAGGCGAGCACGTGGGCGAGCCTCTCGCCCGCGGTCCCGGAATCGCGCAGGAGCTTGAGGTACCAGTGGGTTCGGCCGAGTTCCTCCGAGAGCTTGCGGAAGGCGAGGAGCCCGGCGTCCGGATCAGGGGCCTCCGCGAACCACCCGAGCATCACGGGGAGGAGGTGGCGCTGGATGGTGGAGCGCCGCGACACCCCTTCGGTCAGGACCGCCATGTGGCGCATCGCGCCAGCGGGGTCCCGGTACCCGATGGCCGCCAGCCTGGCCAGGGCGGCCCCCGGATCGAGGGCGATGTCCTGTGGGGTCAGCCGTGCCGTCAGCGGCAGCAGGGGCCGGTAGAAGATCGCCTCGTGGAGCTCGCGCACGCGCCGCCTCGTGGTGACCCATTCCCTCTCCACGTCCTCCACGCCGAGGAGGCGGGAGAGCCGGCGCAGGTCCTCCTTGCGTGAGGGAACCACGTGGGAGCGGCGCATGCGGTGGAGCTGGATGCGGTGCTCCAGTGCTCGCAGGAACCGGTAGCACTCCCCCAGCTCTCGGGCCTCGTCGCGGCCCACGTACCCGCCCGCGGCGAGCGCCGCAAGGGCGTCGAGGGTGCCGCGCACCCTCAGGGAGGGATCGGTGCGACCGTGGACGAGCTGCAGGAGCTGGACGGTGAACTCCACGTCGCGGAGCCCGCCCTTCCCGAGCTTCAGCTGGCGCTCGGCGTCGCGTGCACGGACGTGGTCCTCGACCCGCCGCCGCATCGCCTGGGAGTCCTCCACGAAGTTCTCGCGCTCCACCGCGCTCCACACCAGCGGGTTGGTGGCGGCGACGTACCGGTTGCCGAGGTCCACGTCCCCGGCAACCGGCCGGGCCTTCAGCAGTGCCTGGAACTCCCAGGTGTGGGCCCACCGCCGGTAGTAGGCGACATGGGAATCGAGGGTGCGGACCAGCGGCCCGTCCTTGCCCTCGGGCCGCAGCCCGGCGTCGAGGGGCCACAGCGGCGGCTCCGGGCCGGCCTCGGAGACGATCCGCATCACGGTCGTGGCCAGCGAGGTGGTCGCCGCGACGGCGGCCGCCTCGTCGTCGCCCTCGCAGACGTGGATGACGTCGACGTCGGAGATGTAGTTGAGCTCCTCGGCCCCCGTCTTGCCCATCGCGATGATCGTGAAGGGGTAGGGATCCGCCTCGGGATGGCGGTGGCGGGCGAGCACGAGCGCACCGTGCAGGGTGGCCCCGGCCAGGTTGGCCATCGCCCGGGACACGGCCGGCATGATGTCCCGTGCCCCGTTGGGCGACGCGGCGGCGGCGTCGAGGTCGGCCACCACGATTCCCAGCAGCTCCCGGCGGTAGTGCCGCCGCAACGCCACCACCGCCGCCCCGAGCGCGTGCTCCTGCCGGGTGAACGGCCGCACGACGTCGTCGACCCGCTGGTAGACCACCGAGAAGTGCTCATCGACGGGACGCCCGCCGAGGGCGTCCAGGAGGGTGGTGTCCGCGACCAGCAGGTCGGCGAAGTACTGCGAGGCACCCAGGACGCGCAGGAGCGAGTGCCACCGCTGCGCGCCGAGCGCTGTCGCCGCACCGCCACCGGGGGCCTCGAGGAGGCGCAGGAGGTTCAGGAGCGCCGCGTCCGGGTCGGCCGTGGCGGAGAGGTCGCCGAGCAGGACCTGGGGATCCATGCCCTCGAACACCGGGCTGGCGAGGAATCCCTCCGCCCTCCCGGTGTCGAGGAAGCCCCTCCGGGCCAGCTCGGCGCGGATGGGGGGCGTCTCACGCACCTACTGCCCCAGCGCGAATCGCCTCAGCTCCCACGGGGTGACCTGCCGGCGGTACTCCTGCCACTCGTGGTGCTTGTTGCGGATCACGAAGTCGAACACGTCCTCCCCGAGGGCATCGGCCACGAGGTCGGAGTTCTCGAGCTCGTTGACCGCCCGCTCGAGCGACGACGGCAGTGCGGTGATCCCCATCGCCCGCCTCTCGGGGTCGCTGAGTTCCCACACGTTGTCCTCGGCCCCCGGAGGCAGTTCGTACTCCTCCTCGATCCCCTTCAGGCCTGCCGCGAGGATCACGGCCAGCGCGAGGTAGGGGTTGGCGGCGGAATCGGCCGCACGGTACTCGATGCGTGAGGAGGTGGGCTTGTCCGGCTTCGCCAACGGGACGCGCACGAGGGCCGACCTGTTGTTGTGGCCCCAGCAGACGTAGCTCGGCGCCTCGCCACCACCCCAGAGTCGCTTGTACGAGTTGACGTGCTGGTTGGTGATGCAGGAGATCTCGCCGGCGTGCCGCAGCAGGCCCGCGATGAAGTGCCGGGCGGTCCGGGAGAGCTGGTACTCCCCGGACGGGTCCCAGAAGGCGTTGCGGTCTCCCTCGAAGAGCGAGAGGTGCAGGTGCATCCCCGAGCCGGGCACGTCGATGAGGGGCTTGGGCATGAAGCTGGCGAAGTAGCCCTGTGCGGCGGCCACCTCCTTGACGATGGTCCTGAACGTCATGATGTTGTCCGCGGTGGAGAGCGCATCCGCGTAGCGCAGGTCGATCTCGTTCTGGCCCGGACCACCCTCGTGGTGCGAGTACTCCACGGAGATGCCCATCTGCTCCAGCAACGAGATCGCCTCGCGCCGGAAGTCGGTTCCCTTGCCGCGCGGCACGTGGTCGAAGTAGCCGGCACGATCGGTGGGGACGAGGACGCCGTCGTCGGCTGGTTCCTCGAACAGGTAGAACTCGATCTCGGGATGGGTGTAGAAGGTGAAGCCACGTTCGGCCGCGCGCGAGAGCATCCTCTTGAGCACGGAACGTGGCTCAGTGCGGGCGGGCTCCCCCTCGGGGGTGACGATGTCGCAGAACATCCGTGCCGTGCCGTTCGCCTCCCCGCGCCACGGGAGCACCTGGAAGGTGGACGGATCCGGGCGGGCGATCATGTCGGCCTCGAACACGCGGGCCAGTCCCTCGATGGCGGATCCGTCGAAGCCGATGCCCTCCGAGAAGGCACCCTCGAGTTCCGCGGGCGCGATCGCCACGGACTTCAGCACGCCGAGGACATCCGTGAACCAGAGCTGGATGAAGCGGATGTCCCGCTCCTCCACCACGCGCAGCACGTACTCCTGTTGCCGGTCCATGAATACTCCCTCAAGGGTGTGGCGAACGTCCTCGTATCATCATCCCCCACGCTCCTCACCCGGCGCAGGCCGAGCACCCCGGCGCCGTGTAAACATCCCGTTACGGCACCGCTCGATGCGTAGGCTGGGGACGACACGACGAGAGGGTTCCGATGACCGAGAAGAATCCGGGTGCGGGTTCCGCACCCCAGCGTTTCCGGGTCCACCACCTGGCGCAGGCGAAGGAGCGCCACGAACCCCTCACGATGCTCACCGCCTATGACGCCGTGAGCGGGCGCATCTTCGACGAGGCCGGGGTGGACATGCTCCTCGTGGGCGACTCCATCGGCGACAACATGCTCGGCCATCCCTCCACGATCCCGGTGACCGTGGACGAGATGATCCCGGCAGTCCGGGCGGTCGCCCGGGCGGTCAGGCGCGCCCTCGTGGTGGCCGACCTCCCGTTCGGGAGCTACGAGGCCTCACCCGCCCAGTGCCACGCGACGGCGGTCCGCATGTTCAAGGAGGGCCTCGCCCATGCGGTGAAGTTCGAGGGAGGGGCACACCTCGCGGACCATGTCCGCCTGTGCGCCACCTCGGGGATTCCCGTGTTCGGGCACCTCGGATTCACCCCCCAGGCCGAGAACATGCTGGGTGGGAAGCGGGTCCAGGGCCGCGGCCGGGCCGCGGCCGAGAAGCTCGTCGCCGATGCGAGGGCGCTGGAGGACGCCGGCGCGGTCGCCCTCGTCCTCGAGATGGTCCCCGCCCCCCTCGCGGCGCAGGTCACCGACCTGCTGCGGATCCCGACCATCGGGATCGGTGCCGGGCCGGACGTGGACGGCCAGGTGCTGGTCTGGACCGACATGGCCGGGATGGGATCCTGGTCACCCCGCTTCGCCAAGCGCTTCGGCAACGTCGGGGAGGAGTTGGGCGAGGCCGCCCGGCGCTATGCCGCCGCGGTGCGGGAACGCCAGTTCCCCGGCCCGGAGCACTCCTACGAGTCCTGAGGCTCTCCGTCCCAGTCCTCGTCCCACTTGCGGTCCTCCTCCTCCCACTGGAGGTTGCGCGCGTTGGCGCGGACCAGGGCCTGGAGTGCCTCCTCGTAGGTGGCGTACGGGCCCATCCTGTTCAGGCCCTGGCTGATGCGACCCTCCTCGACCCGTCCAGTCTCGAGGTTGTAGTAGTACTCGGTCATGACGGCCTCCTGAACGTAGACTCCTTCCCATGTTGGCTGATCGGGCCCCGCGCGGCACGCTGATTCCCGGAGAGGTCTCGCCGCGGCGCGAGGTTCCCCGGTCCATCCCACGCCCGGAGTACGTGGGCCGGCGCGGCCCCGAGCGCGTCACGGCCCCCGAGGTGAAGGATCCCGGGACGATCGAACGCATCCGCGCTGCCAGCAGGCTGGCTGCCCGCGCGCTGCAGGAGGTGGGACGGGCGGTGGTGCCCGGCGTCACCACGGACGAGCTGGACCAGATCGGCCACGACTTCCTCGTCAGCCACGGCGCCTACCCCTCCACCCTCGACTACCAGGGCTATCCCAAGTCCCTGTGCACCTCGCTCAACGAGGTGATCTGCCACGGCATCCCCGACTCGACCGTGCTGGCGGAGGGGGACATCCTCAACATCGACATCACGGCGTACCTCGACGGCGTGCACGGCGACACGAACGCGATGTTCCTCGTCGGCGAGGTGGATGAGGAGTCCCGCCTGCTCGTGGAGCGGACGAGGACCGCGATGGAACGGGGGATCCGCGCGGTGAAGCCGGGCCGTGCCGTCAACGTCATCGGCCGGGTCATCGAGTCCTACGCGAGGCGCTTCGGCTACGGAGTGGTCCGGGACTTCACCGGGCACGGCGTCGGCGAGGCCTTCCACTCGGGTCTCATCATCCCCCACTACGACGCGGCGCCCCTCTACGACGACGTCATCGAGGAGGGAATGGTGTTCACGATCGAGCCGATGCTCACGCTCGGAACGGTCGAGTGGGAGCAGTGGGATGACGGCTGGACCGTCGTCACCAGGGACCGTGGCCGCAGCGCCCAGTGGGAGCACACCATCGTGGTCCGGGCCGATGGAGCCGAGGTCCTCACCGTCCCGTGACGTCGTGCTCCAGGCAGGGCGGCCACGGCGCCCGCGTGCCACGATGACAGCATGACCCTCGAGCGAATCACCATGTTCGGCGTGACGGCCATCCTGCTCATCTCCGTGATGGTCGGCCTCACCGCCCTGCTCCAGCGAACCTTCGACGTCCGCGTCTCGGCGACGCGGCTCGGAGTCGCCACGGTGATCGGCGCGGTGACGGAGCTGCTGATCGAGCAGCAGTTCCTGTGGCGCGCGGAGCTGGCCCTCGGGATCCAGGTCGTCCTCCAGGTGCTGGTCGCCGTCACCGTGGCGGTCGTCATCCTGCTGGTCAGCGAGGTCGTGCTGCCCTCCGGGGCCCTGCCCTCGCCCCTCCGGTGGCCCGCCCTGCTGCGTGACCGTGCCTCACGCACCGGCAGGTACGGCGAGATCCTCCGCATCCTCTCGCGCCACCGCCTGCTGCCGCCTCGGATTCCAGAGGACGTGGCCCAGCGGAAGGAGCACGCCCGTGAGCTGCGCCTCGCCCTGGAGGAGGCCGGGGTCGCCTTCGTCAAGATGGGCCAGGTGCTCTCCACCCGTCCCGAGATCGTGTCCCCGGAGCACATCTTCGAGCTCACGCGCCTCCAGGAGCAGGCCGAACCTCTCGGCACCGACGTGGTGCGGGCCGCCTTCGAGAAATCCACCGGAATCCCCCTCGAGGAGGCATTCGAGTTCTTCGACGACGAGCCCCTCGCCTCGGCCTCGATCGCCCAGGTGCACCGCGCTCGCCTGCACGGCGGCCGTGAGGTCGCGGTGAAGGTCCAGCGGCCCGGCATCGCCCCCCTCGTGGAGCGCGACCTCGACATCGCGCGCCGCATCGCCATCAGCGTCGAGAAGGCCTCTCCCGACGGCGGCACCCTCGGCGCCGTCGACCTCGTGGAGGGCTTCGCGGCGAACCTCCGGGAGGAGCTCGACTTCACTCGCGAGGCCCGCAACCTCGCTTCCCTGGAGGTGGGGCTCGCCCGCCACGACGACGGCGTCGTCGTCCCCTGGCACTCCGACCTCAGCACCCGGGAGGTCCTCATCATGGAGGAACTCCCGGGCCGCACGCTCGCCACCGAGGGCTTCCTGCAGGCGCTTGCCGTGGACGAGCGGCGGGAGATCGCCGACCGACTGTTCCGCTCCCTCCTGAACCAGATCCTGGTGGAGGGCGTCTTCCACGCCGACCCGCATCCGGGCAACATCATGGTGCTCCCGGACGGCACGGTCGCGCTCATCGACCTCGGCTCGGTGGGCCGCCTCACGAAGGACGACCGCCAGGGGCTGATGCACCTGCTCCACGCGGTCCAGGTGCAGGACGCGGAGATGCTGACCGACGCCATCCTGCAGGTGGTGGATCGATCCGACAACCTCGATGTGGACCGGCTGCAGCGCGCGCTCGGTGCGTTCATGTCGGCCCGCACCGGTCCCGGCGCACGCGCCGACATGGAGATGTTCGGCGCGCTGACGCGGCTGCTCGCGAGGTTCGACCTGCGCGTCCCGCCCAATCTCGCGGGCGCGTTCCGTGCGATCGCGACGATCGAGGGGACGCTGCGTGCGCTTGACCCGGACTTCGACGTGATGGCGGAGGGGACGCGGTTCGCGGATGAGCAGCTCGGCTCCATGGCGAACCCGTTGGAGTTCGTCGAGGCCGTCAAGGACGAGGCGATGAAGGCGCTGCCCCAGCTCCGGGCCCTCCCCCGCCAACTGTCCCTCATCGCCGGCGACCTCGAGCACGGCCGCACCACGGTCAACATCCGGGCGTTCTCGGACAGCCGCGACCGCCGCTTCCTCACCTTCCTCGTCAACGAGCTCGTGATCGCCGCCGTGGGCATCACGCTCGCGGTCGTCGCGACCGTGCTCGTCGTCTTCGGCCCGCACGTGACCCTCCAGGTCCTCGGGGGCGTGATCGGCGGCATCGCCGCGATCCTCATCCAGCGGGTGCTCTACGTCGCGTTCCGCAAACCCGAGGTCTGAGATCCGCCGTCACCGCGGGAACGGGTGCTCCTCGAAGAACGACCACATCGTGGCGGTGGCATCGATCGCCGGGGAGGTGTACCCCGCGATGAACTCCGGCAGGGGATCGCCGCCCGGCCACGTGTGGCCGCCGTCGGCGATGGTGTGGAGGACGACGTCGGCGCCCGCGTCACAGCCCGACCAGCGGGTGCCGCCGAGCACTCCGTCCGAGGGGAGCGCCGAGGCCCCCGCGCACCCGTTGCGAGCGGCCAGGTCCGCCATCCACGCCGCGACATCGGGGGCCTCGCCCCGGTCCAGTGGGCCTCCCGCGAACGGCACGATCTCGTCGGCCAGCCCGTGGAAGGCGATCAGCGGGACCGGCCGGGTGCGCTGGCACGCCTCCCACGGGTAGGTGAACAGCCCCGCCACGGTACCGATGGACGCCACGCGGTCGGAGAGCTGGCAGGACAGCACGAACGCCATGCCCCCGCCGTTGGAGATGCCGGCGACGTGGATGCGGTCCGGGTCGATGGGGTACGCCTCGGACAGGTGATCGACGAGGTCGGCGATGAACGTGACATCGCGGGCGGTCTGCGGTTCGTCCGGGCTGTGGGAGGCCCAGCGGAGGGGGAACCCGGTGCCCTCCGGATGGACGACGATGAAGCCCTCCTCGTCGGCCAGCTCGTCCCAGTTGCTGATGTCCCGCTGGTTGGCGGGCCACTGGGCGAGCCCGTGGAGATCGACCACGAGGGGCACGGGTTCGCCCGGCTCGAGGGTGTCCGGGACGTGGAGGAGGTAGCGGCGGGTCTCCCCCGAGGTCAGGATCTCGCCGTTGGTCCGGTTGACCACCTGGAAGGTCACCCATCCGGCGGCCGGCAGCAGGACGGCGAGTGCGACGATCAGGGCCAGGACCAATTTCAGGGCCCTGCGGCGGGGGCCTGCGCGTTCAGCCATGCCCGTATCCCACCACGTCCGCGCCCCGCCGCCTAGAATCGGTCACCACACGGGAGGAAGGAGATCGCAGTGGTCGTGGTCACAGGGGTGGATGTCGTCGTCAAGCAGGAGCACCTCGAGGCGTTCATCGACGCCACGCTGGAGAACCACCGCAACTCGGTCAGGGAGCCGGGCAACCTCCGCTTCGACGTCCTGCGCTCCCAGGAGGAGCCGGAGCGGTTCCTGCTGTACGAGGTCTACGACTCGCCCGAGTCGGCTGCCGCACACAAGCAGACCCCGCACTACCTGCGGTGGCGCGACGCGGTCGCGGACATGATGGCGCAGCCGCGGCACGGGGTGCCGTACACGGCGCTCGCCCCCACCGATCGGGCGGACTGGTAGGCGGACGATGACGGCTTTCACCTTCGCCGCGCCCGGCCGCTTCACCTTCGGCGCCCGGTGCGCCGAGGACCTGCCGGAGGTGGTGCGTGGCCTCGGAGAGCGGCCGGTGGTGGTCACGGGGTCGCGCCCCGAGCGGCACGCGGACCTCATCGACGCCCTCGGCGCACCCCCGGTCCTGCCGGCGGCGCACGAGCCGGACGTCGCCCTGGTGCGCGACGCCGTCGCCGCGGCCCGTGCGGCGCATGCGGACGTGGTGGTGGGGATCGGGGGCGGTGCGGTCATCGATGCCGCCAAGGCCGTCGCCGCGCTCGTGTCCGGCCAGACGGACCCGCTGGACCACATGGAGGTCGTCGGCCGGGGTCTGCCCCTCCCCGCTCCGACGCCCTGCGTGGCCGTCCCGACGACGGCGGGGACCGGCTCCGAGATGACCGCCAACGCGGTCATCGCCTCCCCCGAGCACGGGGTGAAGGCCAGCATCAGGGGGCCATCGATGCTCCCGCGCGTGGCACTCGTCGATCCGCTCCTGACCCTCGGCTGCCCCCCGGACGTGACCGCTGCCAGCGGGCTCGACGCGCTCACCCAGTGCCTCGAACCCCTGGTGTCCCGGTTCGCGAACCCACTGACCGACGGCTTCTCCCGGGAGGGGTTGCGGCGTGCGGGCACGAGCCTCCGGCGCGCGTACGCGGACGGGTCCGATGTGGCGGCCCGCACGGACATGGCACTCGCGGCCTCGCTCTCCGGCCTCGCCCTCGCGAACGCCAAGCTCGGCGCCGTGCACGGCTTCGCCGGTGTGCTCGGCGGGATGATCGCAGCCCCGCACGGGGCGATCTGCGCCGCGCTGCTCCACGCGACCTGCCGCGTGAACGTGCGTGCGCTCCGGGAGAGGGACCCGGGGAACCGGGCCCTCACACGGTTCGACGAGGCGGGAGAGCTGCTCACCGGGGTCCGCGGGGTTCCGGCACTCCTCGAGTGGCTCGCGGCGACGACGGACGAGCTCGGGATCCCCGGCCTGCGCGAGCTCGGCCTCCGCGAGGACCAGATCGACGAGGCGTGCGTCAAGGCCGGTGCCTCCTCGTCCATGAAGGGCAACCCCATCGACCTCACGGACGACGAGCTGCGGGAGATCCTGAACGCCTCACGGTGAGTCCACCCGCGCCGCATACTGGGAGATGTCCGGCACCGGCGCCGAGGAGGAGTGATGGGTTCGACGACGCATGACGTGGTGGTCGTTGGCTATGGCATCGCGGGGGTGACGGCGGCCATCGAGGCTGCCGAGGCGGGAGCACGGGTGCTGGCCATCGACCGGGGGTACGGCGGCGGTGCGACGGCCCTCTCGGGCGGAATCGTCTACGCGGGCGGGGGAACGCGTTACCAGAAGGCTGCCGGTGTCCGTGACACCCCGGAGAACATGTACGAGTACCTGCGGCAGGAGGTCCGCGGCGCGGTGTCGGACGCCACCCTGCGTCGTTTCTGCGCCATGAGCGCCGCCACCATCGACTGGCTGGTGGAGCACGGAGCACAGTTCAGCGGCACGTTGTGCCCCTACAAGACCTCGTATCCCACGGATCGCCACTACCTCTACCACTCGGGCAACGAGAAGGCGTGGCCCTTCGTGGAGCACGCCGAGCCGGCACCCCGGGGACACCGACAGGTGGCGCGGGGCCTCGGCTCCGGCAAGGCACTGTACGCCGCGCTCCGCGCGGCGGCAGAGCGCGTCGGGGTCGACTTCAGGCCACTGAGCCGCGTCCACGAGCTGATCGTCGAGGACGGCCAGGTCAGTGGGGTCCGCTACAGCACCGTTGGTCTCGATGCACCGATCGTGCGGCGGCACGCCCGGGTCTCCGTGGTGGGAGGCAAGCTCGCGAACTGGATGCCCGCGGTGGGAACGCGCATCAATGCCCACGCGGACGCACTGTGGCAGGGTAGTGCAGTCGCTGCGGAGGCCCGTGCGGGCGCGGTCATCCTCGCCGCCGGAGGCTTCGCCTTCAGCGGTCCGATGATGGCGGAGCACGCCAATGGCTTCGCGGACATCACGCCGCTCGGGACGGTGGGCGACGACGGCACGGCCATCCGCCTCGGCGTCGCCGCCGGCGGCTCCACCTCCCACATGGGACGGATGACCGCGTGGCGCTTCATCAACCCGCCTGCCGCCATGACGGAGGGCGTGGCGGTGGGTCCGAGCGGGGAGCGCATCGCGAACGAGGACCTCTACGGGGCGGCCCTCGCACAGGAGATGGTCGAGCACCACCAGGGCCGAGGCTTCCTCGTGATGGACGCGCGGCAGTGGCGCAAGGCCCGCAGCCAGGTGCTGGTCCAGTCCCAGCCGTTCCAGCTGGCGCAGTCCGCCTACCTCTTCAGCGTCGGTCACAGGAAGGCAGCCTCGCTCGGGGAGCTCGCTTCCGGGATCTCCGTTCCTGCCGAGGCGCTGGACGCCACTGTCCGCACCTACAACGAGGGAATCCGGAGCGGCCAGGGAGATCCCGCCCACAAGGCACCGGAGCTGTGCTCGCCGATCGAGGAGGCACCCTTCCGTGCCGTGGACATCTCGATCAGGAACTCCCCCGCCTTCCCGGCCCCGGGGATGACGCTCGGTGGTCTCCGGGTCGACGAGGAGACCGGGGCAGTCCTGCGGGAGGACGACACGCCCGTCCCGGGCCTGTACGCCGCCGGCCGCAGCGCCGTCGGAGTGTGCAGCAACGGCTACCTCAGCGGAATGGCGCTCGCGGACGGGATCTTCTCCGGCCGCCGCGCCGGCGCGACGGCGTCAGGGGCTTTCCACTAGAACACCTGTTCGATAGTATGGGCCCGTGTCCGGCGGACCCACGATCCTGCACGCCGACCTCGACGCCTTCTACGCCTCGGTCGAGCAGCTGCTGGAGCCCGCCCTGCGCGGCCGGCCCATCGCCGTCGGCGGCAGCGCCCGCGGCGGGGTGGTGCTCGCGGCGTCCTACGAGGCGAAGGCCTTCGGGGTGAGCGGGGGCATGCCCGGCTGGCGTGCCGCGAGGGTGTGCCCCGGGCTCACCTTCGTCCGCGGACACTTCCACCGCTACCAGGAACTGGCGGACCGCGTGATGGACATCCTCGGGGACCTCACGCCGGCCATCCAGCGGATCTCCATCGACGAGGCCTTCCTCGACGTCTCCGGCTCACTCCACCTGTTCGGCCCCCCTGCCCACATCGCGGGCATCCTCCGGGCTCGGGTCCGCGACGAGGTGGGCCTTCCCATCTCAGTGGGCGCCGCCCGCACCAAGCACCTCGCCAAGATCGCCTCCCAGGTGGCCAAGCCGGACGGTCTCGTCGTGGTCGAGCCCGAGGACGAGCACACCTTCCTCGAGCCCCTCCCCGTCGGCCTCATGTGGGGGGTGGGGCCGGTGGCCGAGCGGCGGCTCGCGGCCTACGGCATCCACACCATCGGGGACCTGGCACGGACGCCGGGCTCGGCCGTCGAACGGGTCCTGGGCCACGCCGTCGGGCAACGGCTGAGCGCGCTGGCACTGAATGACGATCCCCGGCGGGTGGTGACATCGCCGCGGGCCCGGTCGGTGGGCGCGCAGTCGGCGCTCGGCCGCCGGACGCCCTCCCCCGGGCTCGTGCGCGAGGTCCTCGGACACCTCGCGGAGCGCGTGGCCAGCCGGCTCAGGGCGAAGGGGCGCGCGGGCCGGACAGTGACGGTGCGGGTCCGGTTCGCCGCCATGCGGTCCCTCACCCGCTCCGTCACGCTCGCGGAACCCATCGCCACCACGCTCACCCTCACGGAGGTGGCGGAACGGCTCGCGTGGCAGGCGATCGCGGAGGGCCCGGGCGGCGAGATCTCCCTGCTCGCGATCTCCGTCGCCAACCTGTCCTCGCAGCGGGTGGTGCAACTCGAGCTGCCGCTCACCCCGGAGGACCCGCTCCGGCCCGGGTCCGTCACGGGTGTGGCCCGGCTCGCGGTCGATGCGTCCATGGACGCCGCCCGCCGGCGGTACGGGCGCGACTCGGTGGGCTACCTCCCCGCAACCCTGCGGCACGCCGTCGGCCCGCCCGACGCCTTCCGGGAACTGGCCGAACGTGAGCTGTGAGGATCCCGCGTCCTCAGACCGCGGTGACCACGCCGGCGAGGAGCAGTCCCGCGATGACGATTCCCAGCACGACCCGGTACACCACGAAGCCCGTGAACGTGTTGGAGGCGACGAACCGCAGGAGCCACGCGATGGCCGCGTACCCCACAACGAAGGAGACGGCGGTGCCGGCGAGGACCGGGCCCCAGCCCAGGGTCGAGGAGATCACGCCGGCCTGGGTGACCGCCTGCAGGGTGCCGGCGGCCGCGAGCGCCGGGATGCCGAAGAAGAAGCTGAGCCGGGTGGCGGTGACGCGGTCGATGCCGCGCAGCAGGGCGGCGGAGATGGTCGCGCCGGACCGCGAGACCCCGGGGATCAGCGCGAAGCACTGCACCGTGCCGATGATCAGGGCGTCCTTCCAGGTGACCGTGGCCTCGCCCCGCTCCAGCGTCCCCCTGCTGTCCGCCAGCCAGAGCACGCCGCTCCACCCGATCAGGCCCGCCACCACCACCCACAGGCTACGGAACGGGCCCTCGATCACGTCCTGCAGCAGCAGGCCGACCACGGCGATCGGGATGGAGCCGATGATGACGTTCCAGCCCATCCGGTAGTCCGGGTTGTTCCGCTTCGTCGAGTCGCCGATTCCCCGGAACCAGCCCCCTGCGAGCCGGACGATGTCCTTCCAGAAGTAGATGACGGCGGCGAGGATGGCGCCGATCTGGATCACTGCCGTGAAGGCGGTGATCTCCGGCGCGTCGACCTGGTAGCCCAGCAGCTTCTCGACGATCGTCAGGTGGCCGGTACTGGAGATCGGCAGGTACTCGGTGATGCCCTCGACGATTCCCAGGATGACGGCATGCAGCCAATCCATCGTGCCTCGCTCTGGTCGGACGTCGCTGCACGGTGGGCAGCCGTGGCCATCCTATCCGGCGCTCGGCGGCGGTCCGGTCAGTCGCCCAGGCCCACCCCCACCCAGCGCGCCGACTCGATCCACGCGTGGTCCTGGGGAACGAGCTTCACCTTCCCCGCCACGTCCTCGAGCGGGACGGGCTCGGTGCCGTCGCCGCGGGCGGCCACCATGTGACCCCAGTGGCCCTCGGCCACCAGTTCGGCGGCCGCCGATCCGATGCGGGTGCCCAGGAGACGGTCGGCCGCGCAGGGAATGCCACCACGCTGCACGTAGCCGAGGATGGTGACGCGGGCCTCGAGCCCCGTCGCCGCCTCGAGCTGCCGGGCGAGCGTGAAGGTGTGCTCCCGCTGGGCGTCCTCGACGTTGGCGAGGTGCGCTTTCGCGGCGCCCTTGGCCTCGGGCGTCTTGGCGGACTTCTTGAGGAGCTGCGCCGCCTCGTAGTCCGCCATGTCGTCCACGTCCCGCGCGCCCTCGGCCACGGCCACCACGCTGAACGAGCTGCCACGTGCCATGCGGGCCTTGATGGTCTCGGCCACCTTGTCCACGGCGTACGGGATCTCGGGAATGAGGATCACATCGGCGCCGCCGGCCAGGCCTGAGGCGAGGGTCAGCCATCCGGCGCGATGCCCCATGACCTCGGTGAGGATGATCCGGTGGTGGCTGTGCGCCGTCGAGTGCAACCGGTCGATGGCCTCGGTGGCGATCTCGATGGCCGTCGCGAAGCCGAAGGACGTGTCCGTGCCGTGGATGTCGTTGTCGATGGTCTTCGGCAGGGTGAGGACGTTCAGGCCGGCGTCCATGAGTCGCTTGGCGTTCTTCGCCGTACCGCCGCCGCCGATCAGGATCAGCCCCTCGAGCTTCTCCTTCTCGTAGTTCTCGACGACCGCCGGGATCATGTCCTTGACCTCGCCGTCCACCTCCATCTTGTGGACCTTGTCCCGGCTCGTCCCGAGGATGGTGCCCCCGATCGTGAGGATGCCGGAGAGTGCCTTCCCGTCCAACTGGGTGTGGCGGTTGGCCACGAGCCCGGTGATCCCGTCGCGGAACCCGATCAGTTCCATGCCGTAGTGCCCGATCGCCGTCTTGCCGACCCCGCGGATCGCTGCGTTGAGGCCGGGGCTGTCGCCCCCGGCCGTGAGGATTCCGATGCGCTTCGCCTTCGCCATTGCCGCCTCGTCTCATGCTCGGGTGGACTCCAGCGTAGGCCGATCCCCTCCTCCGCGTGCGTGGAACGTCTCGCCGGCGTCCGCACCTCCAGTCAGCGGCGCCGGGCAGGCTCCCGCCGGGACATGAGGTGGGCGAGGACAGCCGCCGTGAGCCCGGCGAACACCGGGACGAGCAGGGCGAGGCGGAGCCCGAAACCGTCGGCGAGCGTACCGATCAGGGGTGAGGTGAACAGGAAGCCCAGGCGCATGAGCCAGCCGAGCATGGCCACCCCGGAGCCGTGCGCGATGCCGGGCAACTCGTCGGCCGCCGCGAAGGCCGCGGGAACGAGCGTGGCCGATCCGAAGCCCGCGAGTGCGAAGCCCACGATCGCGACGAGGGGGCTGGGGGCGAGGACCGCCACGAGCGAACCGACCGCGATGAGCACTCCCCCACTGCGGGCCACCGCTGCGCGGCCCCAGCGGTCGGTCATCGGGTCACCGAGCAGCCGGCCGACGAACTGCGCGCCCAGGGTGGCGGCGAATCCCAGCCCTGCCAGTCCGATGGGGGCGCCGATCTCCCGGTTGACGTAGAGGGTGACCCAGTTGTTGGCGACGTCCTCCACCAGCGTCCCCGAGATCGCGAGGATGACGAGGGGGGCGAGCAGCCGCCAGGGGAAACGGCGCGGGGCTGCCGGTGCGGCGTCGTCGTGGGCCTCGACCTCGGCCCGGCGGAGGTGTTCGGCCGGCACTCCACCGATCGAACCGGCGACCACGGCCACCACGGCCCAGAGCGCGCCGCTCACCACCATCTGCGTGCCGATCGGCACACCGGTCGCTGCGGCAGCCGCCCCGATCACTCCCCCGAGTGTGGCTCCCACGCTCCAGGAGGCGTGCAGCGAGTTGATGATCGAGCGGCCGTACCACCGCTCCACGGCCAACCCGTGGACGTTCTGGCCCGAGTCGAGGAGGGCGTCGAGGACACCGCCGATCATCATGAACGCCACGAACGGCACGACGGCGGTGCTGAGGCCCGCCCCTGCGAGCGCGACGGCGAGCAGGACCGTCCCCCCGACCGCCACCTGCAGGGCCCCGAAGCGCCGGATCAGCGGAGCGGCCAGGTTGGCGGCGAGGATCGAACCGAGCGCGAACGAGATCACCACGAAGCCGTAGGCCGTGTCGCTGAGCTCGAACGCCCGCTTGATCTCGGGCAGGCGAGGGAGCAGCGTGGCCATCAGGACGCCGTTGGTGAAGAACTGCACCGAGCTGGCGGTCCGGGCGCGCCCCGGTGAGATGACGCGGGCGTGCATGGAACTCCCTCATGTGGTTGGCAGGGTGCGAATGAGCCGGCCTGTACGCCGGGTTCTGTTCCCGGGAGTCTCCTCCCGGGTGGCGGCCATCCATCTCGGGACTGCGTTGCCGCAGCCCTCCAGCGACCTACCCGCAGGCTCGGGCGAGCAACCCTCGAACGCCTGCTGTTTGGTCTTGCTCCGGGTGGGGTTTGCCCAGCCGGCCCCGTCACCGGGACCGCTGGTGGTCTCTTGCACCACCGTTTCACCCTTACCGGCCGGCTCGCGCCGACCGGCGGTCTGCTTTCTGTTGCACTGTTCCCGCGGGTCACCCCGGGTGGGTGTTACCCACCACCCTGCTCTGCGGAGCCCGGACGTTCCTCGGCAGTTTGCTGACGCGGCCGCCCGGCCGACTCATTCGCCCCACGATCCTACGCCTAGAAGAGCGTGAGCGGGACCTCCGGTTGTTCCGCCAGTTCGCTGGGCAGCCCGGCCACCACGAGTTCGGCGGCGTCCGGCCACAGCCGGACCACCGACACCGAGGCGGGTGGCACCCGCACCGCCTGCCAGTTCTCCAGGGGCAACCCGGCCAGAGAGGTCACGCCCACCTTCGTGACGGCGGAGTGGCACGCGAGGATGACCGTCTCGCCGGCGTGCTCCGCGAGCGCCCTCCGGGCGACCCGCCCGATGCGGTCCTCCACCTGGCTCGGGGACTCCCCGTCCGGCGCCTCGACGTCGGCCGAGGTGTACCACTGTTCCAGCAGGCCGGGGAACTCGTCGGCGATCTCCACGCTCGTCAGTCCCTGCCACCGGCCGAAGTCCACCTCCCGGAGGTCCTCCTCGACCACCGGCTCGAGCCCCAGCCGATCGGCGATCGCCTGTGCCGTCTGGCGGGTCCGGACCATCGGAGAGGCCCACAGCACCGACGGCGCGGCGATGTCGGGCCACAGCTCGCCGATCCGCTCCAGCAGTCGCGCGACTCGCTCCGCCTGCTGCCGCCCCGTCGCGGAGAGGTCGGGCCCCGGCTCCGAGCCACCCGAGAACCCGTTGGCCTGCGTCATCGCGGTCTCCCCGTGCCGGACGAACACGAGGGTCACGGGCGTGGCCTGGCCGAAGTAGAACAGCGCGCCCGAGGGCTTGCGTCGCAGCCTGGGCGGCCAGGCCACCTCGTCCTTGGCCGTGGGCGTCTCGGCCGCCGGATCGGGCGTGACGACGCCGTCGACCTCCGTGGCACCGGTCTCCCGCAGGTCGGGGATCGCGCCACGCGCCACGTCACCCTTCGTGTCCATGGCCTCGTTCGCGAGGGCGTCGGCATCCTTGTTGCGTTCGCGTGGCACCCACGTGTACCGCACCCGCCGGGGGTCGAGGGCCCGCCGGGTCCGGAGGGCGAGTTCCTGGAGGGCCGGGTGCTTGACCTTCCAGCGTCCGGAGAGTTGCTCGACCACGAGCTTCGAATCGGCCCTGACCTCCACCTCCGCGTCCGGGTCCGCCGCGGCGATCAGCTCGAGGGCGACGGCGACGGCCGTGTACTCGGCGACATTGTTCGTCGCCTCGCCGAGGTACCCGCCACGCTCGGCCAGCAGCGTCCCGTCCTCGCCGCGCACCACGAAGCCGTACCCCGCGACCCCGGGGTTGCCGCGCGACCCGCCGTCGGAGTTGACGACGTAGCGCATCAGTCCATCCTCACCAGGATGACGTCGTGGTCCTCGGAGACGAGGACGGCGTCCTCGGGCGCGGCCCTGATCTCCGCGAGATCGGTGAGGGACAGCTCGAAGCTCGCGCCCTCCAGCCGGCTGCCGTACAGGGCGACGGCGCCGAGCCCGCCCGTGGTGACGCGCGCGTCGTCGTAGAGCTCGACGAGGTTCGCGGGGAGCCGCGCGGCCAGCTCCTCGCGACGCCCTGAAGTCTCGGCGATCAGGGAGTCGAGGCGCTCGAACTCCGCGTCGCGGTCCGCCGCGCGCTCGGCGATCCGTCCCGCGATCGCAGCCTCCTCCTCCCGGAGGGCAGCGAGACGCTTCTCCGCTGCGTCCACCAGCTCCATCTGCTCGAGTTCCGCGTCCTCGAGGACGCTGGTGCGCTCCGCCAGCAGTGCGATCTCGTGCTCCATCGCGGCGGCGTCCTTCGCGGACACCCCCGCCCCCTGGGCCCGGGCCTGGTAGCGGGCCGACCGCTGCCTGATCTGCTCGACGTCGTCCTCCACCCGGGTGAGTTCACGCCTGAGGTCGGCGAGGTGGGTAGCGGCGCGAATCCGTTCCTTCTCGGTGTCGGCGGCCTGCGTCTGGAGCGACCGGATCTCGTTCAGCACCGGCAGCGTCCGCCGCTCGTGGGCGAGACGGGCCAGCCGCGAGTCGAGGTTCTGGAGTTCGAGGAGCCGGCGCTGGTCCTCGCGTGCCGCACGGATCATTGCGTGTCCTTGTCGTCGTCGGTCCTCACCACGATAGCCGCCGGCACCGCGGTGGGCCCGGCCGGTCTCGAACCGACGACCTCCGCGGTGTAAACGCGGCGCTCTGACCAACTGAGCTACAGGCCCTCGGACGAGGAGTCTACCCGCAGCATCGCCGGAGGATCGGCGGCTGCCCGAGGCGTCGCCGGCGTGCGTGGGCTACTGGCGGCCGCGCGCGGTCAGGCGGATGCCGGACCACGCCTTCCCGGCGGAGATGGCGGAGGTGGTGTGGAGGCCGGCGGTCTTCGCGGCCTCCTCGATCTCGGCGGGCCGCACGTGGCCGGGCCGGCCCGGCTTCGGGGTCAGCACCCAGACGAGGCCGCCGTTGTCGAGGTTGGCGGCGGCGTCCACCAGGAGGTCGGTGAGATCCTCGCCCTCGGCGTCGTCGGCCCGCCACCAGATCACGGCGCCGTCGACGACGTCCCCGTAGTTCTCGCCGACCAGGGCGTGACCCGTGGCCGACTCGATCTGGTCCCGGATGGCGGGATCGGCGTCGTCATCGACGTAGTACTCCTGGATGACGTGGCCGACGCCGAATCCAAACGTGCGATCGGCCGTGGGAGTGCCGGACATCTCCTGCCTTCCTGATGGGGCTCTGGCGCTTCACCCACACGTTAGCGCACCCCCGGCACCTCCCAATATTCCCGTCACATGTCCGGGATTTCCGTTCCCCCGTCCAGCAGGCAGCCGGGGGCCACTCGATTACGATTGAACCCACGTGAAGGTTCAGCCCACGCACGAGCTCGACGAGCGGGTGGACGACTAGCAGTTAGGACGCATCTTGGCCCTGGAAAAATCTCCATTCATCAACGGGTTGCTCAGCTCGGTTCCTGACATCGACAGCGACGAGACGCAGGAGTGGCTCGACTCACTCGACGGACTCATCGACGAGAAGGGTGGCCCGCGCGCCCGCTACATCATGCTCTCGATGCTGAAGCGTGCCCGGCAGCGCAACGTCGCCATCCCCACATCACTGACCACCCCCTACGTCAACACGATCGGCGTGCACGAGGAGCCCTACTTCCCCGGCGACGAGCACATGGAGCGCCAGTTCCGCCGCTGGATCCGCTGGAACGCCGCCGTCATGGTGACCCGCGCCCAACGGCCTGGTGTCGGGGTGGGCGGTCACATCTCGTCCTACGCCTCGGTGGCCACCCTCTACGAGGTGGGCTTCAACCACTTCTTCCGCGGCAAGCACCACCCCGGTGGCGGCGACCAGGTGTTCTTCCAGGGCCACGCGGCCCCGGGGAACTACGCGCGCGCCTTCATCGAGGGTCGGCTCAACGAGGAGGACCTCGACGGGTTCCGGCAGGAGTACTCGCGGCCGGCCGGCGGGCGCGGACTGCCGTCCTACCCGCACCCCCGCCGCATGGAGGACTTCTGGGAGTTCCCCACGGTCTCGATGGGCCTCGGGCCCGCCCATGCCATCTACCAGGCGTGGGTCAACAAGTACCTGCACGCCCGCGGGATCAAGGACACGTCCCAGCAGAACGTGTGGGCGTTCCTCGGCGACGGCGAGATGGACGAGCCCGAGTCGCGCGGCATGCTGCAGCTGGCCGCCCAGCAGGGTCTCGACAACCTCACCTTCGTGGTCAACTGCAACCTGCAGCGCCTCGACGGTCCCGTGCGGGGCAACGGCAAGATCATCCAGGAGCTCGAGGCGTTCTTCCGGGGCGCCGGCTGGAACGTCATCAAGGTGATCTGGGGCCGCGAGTGGGACCCGCTGCTCAACGCGGACAAGGACCGCGCGCTCGTCAACCTGATGAACAACACCCTCGACGGTGACTACCAGACCTTCAAGGCCAACGACGGTGCCTACGTCCGCGAGAACTTCTTCGGGCGTGACCCACGCACCAAGGCCCTCGTGGCCAACATGACGGACGAGCAGATCTGGGCACTGCGCCGCGGTGGTCACGACTACCGCAAGATGTACGCGGCGTACAAGGCGGCCACCGAGCACACCGGGCAGCCCACGGTTGTCCTCGCGCACACCATCAAGGGCTACGGCCTCGGGCCGTCGTTCGCGGGCCGCAACGCGACCCACCAGATGAAGAAGATGAAGGTCAAGGACCTCAAGGCCCTGCGCGACCTGCTCCACATCCAGATCTCCGACGAGGAGCTGGAGGCCGATCCGTACAACCCGCCGTACTTCAAGCCGAGCGATGACGACCCGGCGCTGCAGTACATGCTGGAGCGGCGCAAGGCCCTCGGCGGATTCCTCCCGGAGCGGATGGCCCCCGAGGTCACGCAGATCTCCCTGCCGGCGGACAAGCCCTTCGAGATCCTGAAGGGAGGCTCCGGCCAGCAGGAGGTCGCCACCACCATGGCGTTCGTCCGGCTGCTGAAGGAGCTGATCAAGGACAAGGAGTTCGGCCGGCGGATCGTGCCGATCATCCCGGACGAGGCCCGCACCTTCGGCCTCGACTCGATCTTCCCCACGGCGAAGATCTTCAACACGGCGGGCATGAACTACACCGCGGTGGACTCCGAGCTGATGCTCTCCTACAAGGAGTCCGAGCAGGGCCAGATCCTGCACCTCGGCATCAACGAGGCGGGCTCCGCGGCCGCACTCCAGGCGGTGGGGACCAGCTACGCGGTGCACGGCGAACCGATGGTGCCCGTCTACATCTTCTACTCGATGTTCGGGTTCCAGCGGACGGGCGATCAGTTCTGGGCGGCCGGGGACCAGCTCGCCCGGGGCTTCGTGATCGGCGCGACCGCCGGGCGGACCACGCTCGCCGGCGAGGGCACCCAGCACATGGACGGGCACTCGCCGATCCTGGCCGGCACCAACCACGCCTTCATCATCTACGACCCCGCGTACGCGTACGAGATCCGGCACATCGTGCGGGACGGGATCCAGCGGATGTACGGCGAGGGCGAGAGCCGCGAACAGAACGTCATGTACTACCTGACGGTGTACAACGAGCCGATGGTCCAGCCCGCCGAGCCCGAGGACGTGGATGTCGAGGGCATCATCAAGGGCATGCACCGCGTCGCCGATCACGACGGCGCCGGTGGTCCCAAGGTGCAGCTCCTCGCCTCCGGGGTGGGGGTTCCCTGGGCGATGCACGCGAGGCAACTGCTTCGTGACGACTGGGGCGTGGACGCCGCCGTCTGGTCCGTGACCTCCTGGAACGAGCTGCGCCGCGAGGGCATCGAGGCACAGCAGCACAACTTCCTCCACCCGGAGGAGGACCGGTGGGTGCCGTTCGTCACCAGGAGGCTCGAGGAGACCGAGGGCCCCGTCATCGCGACGTCGGACTTCGACCACATGGTGCAAGACCTCATCCGGCCCTGGGTGCCACGTCCGTACTACACGCTGGGTGCGGACGGCTTCGGGTTCTCCGACACCCGCGCGGCCGCACGGCGCCACTACTTCATCGACGCCCACTCGATGGCCGCCCGTGCGCTGCAGGCGCTCGCGGAGGCCGGGCAGTACGACAGCGGAGCTGTCGCACAGGCGATCGAGAAGTACGACCTGTTCAACGTCAACGCCGGTGAGTCAGGCACCGCCGGCGGCGACGCCTGACCGAACTGATGAGGCCCGCCCCTCGGGGGGCGGGCCTCATCGTTGGTCGTTGAGAGTGGTAGGTCAGTCCCGGCCGCTCGTGAGTTCGGTCTCCAGGTCATCGATGGCCGATTCGAGTTCGGCGACCTCGGGCTCCTCCGGGTGGACGTCGCCCAACCGGGAGACGAGTTCACGGGCGCGGTTCGGGTCGCGTGCCTCCAGCGCGGCCCGGACGAGCTGGGTGCCCGCCTCGAAGCACTGGCTCGAGGGGGACCACTTGGCCACGCCGAGGGACAGCGCCTGGTTCGTCAGCCCGTTCTCGCGGAGCATCGCGACCGACTGGGCGAGGGCCTTCCCCGTGGTCTCCCGGTCGCAGGCGGTGGTGAGCCGCTTGATGGCGCCCTCCTCGTCGTCCTCCACGAGGATGCGGGCGAGTTCGATGAGCGGGACCCAGGCGTGGGGGTTGCCCGCGTAGTCCTCCGAGAGCGCCCAGAGCGCCGTCTGGAGGTTGACGGCCGCGGAGGCCGGCACGTGCGCCGCGGTCAATGGATCGGCGATCTCCTCCTCCTGCGGCGCGGCGAGGATCTCGGCGAGGCCGATGAGGGCCTCGCGGTCGTTCGGGTCCGCCTCGAGGCGCGCCCGCAGTTCTGCTTCGAGGGCCTGCGTGGTCGACTCCGCGGGTTCCGCAGACTCGTCCGAGTGCTTGCCCTTGAGCCGGTCAATGATTCCCATACCACCGACAATAAACCCTGTGCCGACACCCGAGGCAGGCGCTCGGGCAATGAGTCTCGACACACTGTGAACCACGCAACTCGCCGGTAGTGGACTTCCTCCAAATCCGGCAGGGTCCTATGCTCGCATCATGGTGGATTCCCGCAGTGCAGCGCCGTCCGTTCCGGCTGAGGCCGCGCTCACCGACCTTGTGGACAGACTACGAAGCGGGAGCTCCACACTGGCCACCGCCGCGGCGCGTGGCATGGAGTCCGAACTGTCCTGGTTCGGGGACCTGCCCGCGGAGGACCGCTCCTGGCTCGGCCTCGTCGCCCAGGAGTCCATCGCACGGTTCATCGCCTGGCTCGAGGACCCGGAACACTCCTCGACCAACGCCGGCGAGATCTTCCGCGTGGCTCCCCCGGAGCTCGCGCGCTCCATCTCCCTGCAGCAGACCGTCGGCCTGATCCGCCTCCTCGTGCAGGTGGTCGAGCAGCACGGGATGGCGCTGGTCACCCCCGAGATGCGCCCCCTCCTCCGCGAGAGCACACTCACCTACTCGCGCGAGGTGGCGTTCTCCGCCGCGGAGGTCTACGCCCGTGCCGCGGAGTCCCGCGGCGCCTGGGACGCGCGGCTGGAGGCACTCGCCGTCGATGCCATCGTGCGCGGTGCCCCGGACGAGACCCTGAAGTCCCGGGTGGCGACCCTCGGCTGGACCGGCGAGGGCCGCACCCTCGTGATGGTGGGTTCGGCGCCGGGCCGGCAGGCCGAGCAGTTCACCGCCGGATTGCGCTCGCACGCGCGCAAGCTCACCCACGACTCACTCGTCGGCATCCAGGGGGACAAGGTGGTCGCGGTGCTCGGCGCCGATCCACGGCCCGAGCCGGTCGCGATCGCCCTCGCCCAGCAGTTCGCTCCCGGACCCGTGGTGGTGGGCCCATCCGTGAAGGAGATCTCCGAGGCGGGCCGTTCCGCACGCGCCGCGATGGCGGGGATGCTCGCGGTGGCCGCGTGGGCGAAGGCACCCCGGCCCGTCCTCGCGGAGGACCTGCTGCCCGAGCGGATGCTCAACGGCGACTACCTGGCCCGGCACAGCCTCATCCAGGACATCTACCGTCCGCTGGTGGCCGCCGGCACGCCGCTGGTCGCCACGCTCGACGAGTACATCTCCCAGGGCAGGTCACTCGAGGGCGCCGCACGCGAATTGTTCGTTCACCCCAATACGGTGCGATACCGCCTCCGGCGGATCTCGCAGGTGGTGGGCTGGGACCCGACCGACGCCCGGGAGGGATATGTGTTGCAGACCGCACTCGCCGTTGGCCGGCTCGCCGACACGGCCGGGAACGGCGCCCCCGCGTAAGCCAGCGCACACTTTTGCGGAAACCTCCAAGGTTGCCGTGGCAATCTTTGCGCACGGGTGGATGCCGCACCAGCCCGCGGCGTTGGAATCATGGGTGACGTGCTTGCAGTACTGAGTCCCGGACAGGGATCGCAGACCCCCGGAATGCTCCGGCCATGGCTGGACAGCCCGGCACTCGCCGACCTCCTCGGCGAGATGTCCGAGGCCGCCCGCCTCGACCTGCGCACCCTCGGAACCACCGCGGACGCCGAGACCATCCGGGACACCGCCGTCGCACAGCCCCTCATCGTGGCAGCCTCTCTCCTGTCCTTCTCCGCGCTCGGGCTCCGCCCGGACGTCACCGCGGGACACTCCGTCGGCGAGATCGCCGCGCTCGCCGTCGCCGGGG
>RZYE01000250.1 GCA_009930425.1 Actinomycetota bacterium
GCCCGTGGCGAGGAGTGGTCGGTGAGCATCTCGCCGGCGTCGAAGGCGAAGACGACGACCCGCAGCAACGGGTTGTTGACCACGACTCGGGAGGTGGTGGCCTCCGCCGTGACGGGAAGGGCCTCGAACAGGCCCAGGTGCGCGGAGGAGGTGGTGACGTCCGACAGCTTGTTCGCCATGGGTGGTCCTCTCTCAGGTGGTGGGGATGGGTGAACCGCCCATCCTCGCACGCCGCTGGTCGAGAAGGGCGAGGAGGAGGGCGACGGTCAGGAACGTGGCGATCACGAGGTAGGCGAGGACGAATCCCCGGTCCGAGCCGTGCGTGGCCGCGACGGCGAAGAAGACGGCCGTGACGACGGCGGTGCCCACCGCGGTCCCGATGCGTTCGGCGGTCTGCTTCACCCCGCCGGCGGTGCCTCCGGCGTGCCCCGGGATGTCCTCCATGGTGAGGGTCTGGTTGGAGGAGCCGATGACGCCCACGCCCCAGCCCGCGAGGCTGAGGGTGAGGGCGAGCCACCAGAAGCTCCACCCGCGGGTCGCGACGAGGAGCACCACGAGCGCACTGAGCAGCATCGCGGCGATCATGGCGAGGAGTCCGAGCACCACGAGGCGCCGGCCCCGGGTGAGCGCGTGCCGGCCCGCCCACCACGACGCCCACGCCGACACGACGGCGTTGGGGAGTCCCACGAGCCCGGTCGCGAGCGCGCTCGCCCCCAGGCCCGACTGCAGGTGGATGGCGAGGACGGCGAACACCGAGGTGAACCCGAGGAACATGGCGGCCGAGACCGCGGTGCCGAACGTGAAGGAGCGGTGGTCGAACAGCGCCAGGTCGACCATCGGTTGGCGTCCCGCCGCCTTGTAGCGCCGCTCCCACCACACCCACAGCGCGAGGACCACGGATCCCGCCGGCACGAACAGCCAGCTCAATCCGCCCTCCCGTGTCAGGAAGGGCCACATGAGGGCGAGCACGCCGGCGGCAGCCAGCAGGCCGCCCACCGGGTCGAGGTCGACCCGGCGCAGGGGTGCCTCGGGCGGGGTGTCCCGCCGGAGACGTCGGCGCGCCCGTGCGGCCCGCTCCTGGGAGAAGGGGAACCACGCGAGGGCGAGTCCCACGCCGAGCAGGCCGATCGGGACGTTCAGGAAGAACGTGGCGCGCCAGCCGTTCTCCGGTCCGATGAGCTGGATGATCGCGCCGGCGAGGACGGGGGCCACGGCCACGGAGGCGCTCACGGCCACCCCGAACAGGGCGAACGCCTTCGCCCGGGCCAGGCCCGTGAAGTACTGCTGGATCATCCCGATGGTGGGTGGGCCGAAGAGGCCCGCTCCCACACCCTGAACGAAGCGGGCGATGTTGAGCTGGGCAGGAGATGCGGCCAGGCCGCAGGCCAGGGAGGCGAGGGTGAACACGGTGACGCCCGCGATGAAGACGCTGCCCCGGCCCAGCACGTCGCCCACGCGGCCCGCCGGGATGAGGGCGACCCCGAAGGTCAGGGCGTAGCCGGCCAGCACCCACTGAAGGTCGGACGAGGTGGCGCCGAGACCGAGCTCGATCGTCGGCAGGGCCACGTTGATCGACGAGACGGCCATGAGTGACATGGCCAGGGGGATGAGCAGCACGGCGAGCACCCGGTTGCGGTGGAACACCCGGTCGGTGCCCTCCACCCTGATGATGCCGTCACTCACCCCCTACACCTACCACCTGCGGTGGGTCGCCGGGTGGCGTGACCACCGGCGACCCACCGCAGGTGTCAGCGCTCGGTGATGGGGGAGTAGCTGCGGCCGCGCTCGCCGATGTAGATCTGCTTGGGGCGGGTGATCTTCTGCTCCGGGTCGAGGACGCCCTCCTGCCACTGGGACACCCAGCCGGCCGTGCGCGGCACGGCGAACATGACGGTGAACATCTCAGGCGGGAAGTTGAGTGCCTCGTAGATGAGCCCGGAGTAGAAGTCGACGTTCGGGTAGAGCTTCCGCGAGACGAAGTACTCGTCGTCGAGCGCGATGCGCTCCAGTTCCTGCGCGATGGCGAGCCGCGGGTTCACCCCGGTCACCTGGAACACCTCTTCGGCGGACTTCTTGATGATGCGCGCCCGCGGGTCGTAGTTCTTGTACACCCGGTGCCCGAAGCCCATGAGCCTGGCCTTGCCGTCCTTGACGCCCGCGATGAACTCGGGGACGTTGTCCACGCTCCCGATCTCGTTCAGCATCTTGAGGACGGCCTCGTTGGCGCCGCCGTGCAGCGGCCCAAAAAGGGCGGCGATGCCGGCGACGGCGGAGGTGTACGGGTCGTTGCCCGCGGAGGCGACGGCGCGGACGGCGTTCGTCGAGCAGTTCTGCTCGTGGTCCGCGTGCAGGATGAACAGGACGTCGACGGCCCGGACGAGGCGTTCGTCCGCCTGGTAGTGGCGCTCCTGCCGCTTGAACAGCATGGAGAGGAAGTTCTCGATGAAGCCCAGCTCGTCACTCGGGTAGACGTAGTTGCGGCCGAGGGAGTGGCGGTAGGCGAAGGCGGCGAGGGTGGGCATCTTGGCGAGGAGCCGGATCATGTTGACCTCGCGCTCGGCGGGGTCGGCGATGTCGCGGGAGCCGGGGTAGAAGGCGTGGAGCGAGGCTACGGCGGACATGAGCTTCGCCATCGGGTGCGAGTCGTACCGCGACTTCGAGATGATGTCCTTGGCGTTCTCGTGCACGAGGCGGTGGTGGTTGACGTCGCTCTCCCACTTGGCGAGCTGCGCGGCGTCCGGCAGCTCCCCGTTGAGCAGCAGGTAGGCCACCTCGAGGTAGGTGGAGTTCTCCGCGAGCTGCTCGATGGGGTAGCCGCGGTACTCGAGGATTCCGGCGTCCCCGTCGATGTAGGTGATCGCGGAGCGGCACGACGCGGTGTTCAGGAGCCCCGGGTCGTAGGTCGCGAGGGGGCCCTGGTCGGTCGCGATCTGCTTCAGGTCCGCGGCACGGATGGTGCCGTCGGTGACGTCGAGGGTGACGTCGTCACCGCCCGAGCGGATTTGGAGATTCTTTGCCATGA
>RZYE01000251.1 GCA_009930425.1 Actinomycetota bacterium
GCTTGTGCGATGCGCCGCCTGCCATTCGGCTGGTACCCGGTCTTTCGGCTGACCGCCGCGGAAGCGGCGTTCCCATCGATGTAGCCGGAGTGGCACTCCAGCGCCCCGAGGTGATCGAAGGCGAAACCGACGATCGCCTGCCTCATCAGGGTCCCCGTCCCCTTCCCCTGGTGGTCGAGCCCGAGCCATGAGCCCGTGGATACCGAGCGACTGAGTGGGAACTGGTCGGCAGCCATGTCCTGCACGCCGACGATCGCGCCGTCGCGCCGGACGACAAGGGCGAAGTTCCACTTGTCGGGTGCGAATGCGGCACGCTGGGACCACCACCATGCCAGGGACGTCGCGGGGAAGGCGTTCGGGTTCCCGGGATTGTATGGAACCTCGTGCCAGGCCTCCAGAAACGGCATCGGAAGCTGCGGGTCCACGACACCGGCCGCAACGACGTCGACGACGCCCGGGAGGTCCTCGTCCCGCAACACGCGCAACTCAACAGGGCCACACCTGATGGTGAGCCCGAAGGGTGGGAAGATCTCCTCCAGTGTGAGCACGGTCCAGCCTGACACGAATGTGCCGGGCCTGTCCTCCTGCCACCCGGGCCGATATCGTCGGGTAGATTCCTGCAGCAGCGCCAGTTCGAAGGCGGCTCCACCTTGCTGGAGGTGCCGACGGCTGGCCGTCCGGTCTCAGCCGGTCTGGCGCCGGTAGATGGCCATCGCGAAGAGGTACGCGAGCACCAGGGTGCCGATGCACCAGGCGAGGGCGATCCAGATGTCGGTGCCGACCGGCTGCTGGGCAAGGATGTCCCGGATCGTGTTGACGATCGAGGTGACCGGCTGGTTCTCGGCGAACCAGCGCACCGGGCCGGGCATGGTCTCGGTGGGCACGAAGGCGGAGCTGATGAAGGGCAGGAAGATGGGGGTAGGAGAAGGCGCTCGCGCCGTCGACGGTCTTGGCGGAGAGGCCGGCGACCACCGCGAGCCAGGTCAGCGCGAGGGTGAACAGGATCAGGATGCCGGCGACGGCGAGCCACGCCAGGACGCCCGCGCCTGAGCGGAAGCCCATGAGCAGCGCGACGAGCACGACGACCACCAGCGAGATCAGGTTGGCGACGAGCGAGGTCAGCACGTGCGCCCAGAGCACTGACGACCGCGCGATCGGCATGGAGTGGAACCGTTCGAAGATGCCCCCCTGCAGGTCGAGGAAGAGCCGGTAGGCGGTGTAGGCGATCCCGGAGGCGATCGTGATCAGCAGGATGCCGGGAAGGAGGTAGGTCACGTAGGAATCGGTTCCGGTGGTGATCGCGCCGCCGAGCACGTAGACGAACAGCAGCATCAGGGCGATCGGCGTGACCGCGGTGGTGATGATCGTGTCGAGGCTGCGGGTGACGTGCTTCAGGGACCGTCCGGTGAGGACGGCGGTGACTCGGTGACTGCTGATCTCGGCTCGCTTGGCAGTCAGCACTGGGTTGGAGGCTGATCGAACTGGTCCGCAACCCTCGGGCTCTGCTCTGGCGGGCATGACGGTCTCGAAGTGCGCCCCCCGGCGGCAGATGACGCTCGCTCGGCAGCGTGGCGACGTCGTCGGACGACCTGTTGACGATCGCCGTCAGGTACGGCTAAGGCTCGACCGGGGCGTGCGGGCGCGCGGTTCGCGCCGTCCAGGGCGTCTACCGGAGTGACGCCTGCCGGGACGGGGTCGCTCACGCAGCCAACAGAAGGTTCGGCCTGACCGTCCAAGAAGACCACCATGCACATCCCCGCCGTTGGCACGCGGCGCCATCGAGAACGGGCTCCCCGCGGCCGTCGCAGCCGCGGCGTGGGAGTTCATCCACGGCCGCGGTCCGAGGAGCCCTCTCGAGTGGGCAGCCACTGCGCGGTACCCTCGTCACGATCCCTCACGGCCGGTCCACAGAAGATCGGGGCTGCCGGAACTCGAACTCAACCTGGGCTGCGGGGTCAATGCTCGTGATGATCCTGCTGTAGAACGCTTCGGCTTGATCTCTCAGCACCTCCTCATTCGAGGCGATGTACTGCTCCTGGTCGTCAGCGCTGAGAATGTCGTTCACCATTTCCAGGGGGTCGATCTGAGGCGTCACCCAGCTCAGCACGCCGTTGTTCTCGGCGACCAACTTGAAACTCACATTGTCATGGCCGATGAACTTGAACTCGGGAATCTGGACGACATAGCCGCCATCGTCGGTCTGCTCGATGTCGACATCCCTGCCCTCTATGCCAAGCTTGGCATTGAAGGTGTACTGGATGAACGACGCTCTCTCGCTGCCGGGGACCTCAACGCCAAAGAGGGCTCTCCTCTCGGCGGACTTCTCTGAGATCCCCTGAATACCCAGGCTCAGCAGCACCACCTGCTCCCTGCGTTCCACCGCGTTGATGATCTGCGAGTGACTGGTCGCGGAGTTCGACTCAAGAAGCGGAAGATCCGGAAAGACCTTCACTGCGCCGAAGGCGAGCAGCGCCCCTGCGACCAACACGCCGACCAGCCACAGGAAGAACTTCCCGACCCCAGCCATCATCGAATCTCCCAACTGCCCCAACCCAGTTGCTTCGCTGCATCTGGGACCACCTAACCCCCGGGCGTGCTGTCGGGTTGAATACACCGTCGGGCATCAACCGTCTCTTGACGGTACCTCATCTCAACCTGAACAGCTCGGACTTCTGGGCTCTGTCCATCCTTTACCATTCTCCGCTGCTTTCGCAGACGGAGTGCCACCGATGCGTGCCATCGTGCTGCCGTCGAGAAAGGTCTTGGGCCGGTATGGGCTACGTCTGCTGTGTTGGGAGAGCAAAGAGCCCGGACCACCGTGGTCCGGGCCCTTCGGGTTTCCTCGGGTGAGCTGTTCGAGCTCAGGAGAATTGCTCGAGTGCTTCGCGAGCCTCGGCCCCGTAAACGACCGACGGGCCGCCCCCCATCAGGATGGCGACGCCGATCGTCTCGATGACCTCGTCACGGGTTGCGCCCGCGGCGAGCGCGTCCTTGACGTGGCAGGCGATGCAACCC
>RZYE01000037.1 GCA_009930425.1 Actinomycetota bacterium
ACGAGGGCGGTGCGCTCCTCTGGTGCGAGGTCCGCGAGGTGACGTGGCGCCCTGCCGCGCCGGCGCGCCGTGAAGCTCAGTGGGAGGCGGTGGGCGGGGTCGAGGGACTCGACGGGAGCGGGTGCGTCGTCGGTCATGCGAGCGCCAGGGAGAAGACGAGGTAGCAGACGGGTGCGGTGACGAGCAGGGAGTCGAGCCGGTCCATCACGCCGCCGTGGCCGGGAAGGAGGGAACCCAGGTCCTTCAGCCCGAGGTCCCGCTTGAGCAGCGACTCCGAGAGGTCGCCCGTGGTCGCGGTCAGCACCGTGAGGATCCCGAGGCCGACCCCGGCCCACCAGTCCGCCCCCAGGACCAGTCCGAAGGTGAGCCCGCCGATGGCTGCCGAGAGCAGCACCGAGCCGGCGAAGCCCTCCCACGACTTCTTGGGACTGATGCTCGGCGCCATGGGGTGCTTGCCGAGCAGGACACCGGCGATGTACCCGCCGAGGTCGTTGCCGATCACGAGGAGGATGAACGTTCCCACGAGCAGCGGCCCGTCGTCCAGTGCCGCGATCAGCACGGCGAACCCCGCCAGGAAGGGCACGTAGGCGGCGATGAAGATCCCCGCCGCCGCGTCCCGGACGGCCGCCAACCCGCCGCCGTCGAGCACGCGCCAGACGAAGATGGTGCCGGCCGTGAGCACGAGCGCGGTCACGAGGGCGGACGGACCGCCCACCCACGCGGAGACGAGCATCCCGACGGTGCCCACCCAGAGCGGCAGGAGTGGAATCTCGATCCTGCGCCGCCCGACGGCACGGCTGAGCTCCCAGTCCGCGACGAGCACGGCAGCGATCGCGAGCAGCACGAAGACCTCGGGCCGGAAGGCGAGCGAGAGCGCGACGACCGCGATCAGGGACAGTCCCACGGCGGTGGCGGCACGCAGGTCTCGTCCCGCCCGTGACGACCGTCCCGGCGGGGGCTGCTCGACGAGCCCGCTCCGGGCGCGTTCACGCGCCTCGACGACGCGCCTCAGCGTGCCGTCGTGCGAGTTGTCGTCAGCCATCACACCTCGAGGAGTTCCTTCTCCTTGCCGGCGAGCAGCTCGTCGACGTGGGTGACGTAGGTGCGGGTGAGGACGTCGAGCTCCTTCTCGGCGCGGACCACGTCATCCTCGCCCGCCTCGCCGTCCTTCTTGATGCGCTCGAGCGCGTCCTTCGCCTTGTGCCGGACGGATCGGATGGTGACGCGGGCCTCCTCGGCCTTGTGGCGGGCCATCTTGACGTAGTCGCGGCGCCGCTCCTCGGTCAGGACGGGGAGGTTGATGCGGATGTGCGTGCCGTCGTCGGTGGGGTTGACCCCGAGGTCGGAGTCCCGGATCGCCCGGATGATCGCCTGGGTGGACCCCTTGTCGAACGGGTTGATCAGCACGGTGCGCGCCTCGGGGATGTTGAACGACGCGAGTTGCTGCAGCGGGGTGGGGGCGCCGTAGTAGTCGACCCGGATCTTGTTGAACATCGCTGCGTTCGCGCGTCCGGTGCGGATGTTCGCGAACTCCTCGCTCGCGAACGCGACCGCCTTCTCCATCTTCTCCTCGGCGTCGAGCAGGGTGTCGTCGATCACGGGGGCTCCTTCACGTCAGTCGGCCGATCATGTCAGGTGGCTGAGACCAGTGTGCCTATCCTCTCACCGCGCAGCGCCCGAGTGACGTTGCCCGGCTCGTTCATTCCGAACACCCGCATGTCGAGCCCGTTGTCCATGCACAGCGAGAAGGCGGCGGCGTCGACCACCTTCAGGCCGCGCGCGAGCGCCTCGCGGTACGTGATGTGGTCGATCCGGGTGGCGGCGGGATCGGTCCGTGGGTCGGCGGTGTAGACACCGTCCACCCCGTTCTTGCCCACGAGCACCTCGGTGCAGTGCGTCTCGAGAGCGCGCTGGGCCGCCACGGTGTCGGTGGAGAAGAACGGCATGCCGGCACCGGCGCCGAAGACCACCACCCGCCCCTTCTCGAGGTGGCGGATCGCACGGAGCGGGATGTACGGTTCGGCGACCTGTCCCATGGTGATGGCGGTCTGCACGCGCGTGCGGACTCCCGCCTGCTCGAGGAAGTCCTGGAGGGCGAGGGCGTTCATGACCGTGCCGAGCATCCCCATGTAGTCCGCCCGCGAGCGGTCGAGTCCCCGCCGCGAGAGTTCCGCGCCGCGGAAGAAGTTCCCACCGCCGACGACGATGGCGATCTGGATGCCGTCGGCATTGGCCGCGGCGATCTCCTGGGCGACGGCGGAGACCACGTCGGGATCCAGCCCGATCGCGCCTCCCCCGAAGACCTCCCCGGAGAGCTTGAGGAGCACTCGGCGGTCCTGCATGGTCATGATCGTCCTTTCGGGATACGGCTGTGGCCCCGGCGGGGAGCCGGGGCCACAGTTCGGGGATCAGGCCCCGACGCGGAAGCGGACGAAGCCGGTGACGGTTCCGCCGGAGGCGGCGATCACCTGTCCGACGGTCTGCTTCGGGTCGCGGGCGTACGCCTGGTCGACCAGGACGTTCTCCTTGAAGAAGCCGTTCATCCGGCCGTCGACGATCTTCGGCAGGGCGGCCTCGGGCTTGCCCTCGTTGCGGGCAGTCTCCTCCGCGATGTGACGCTCCGCCTCGATCTTCTCGGCGGGGATCTCCTCACGCGTGAGGTAGAGCGGGGAGTACGCCGCGATGTGCATGGCCACGTCGTGCGCGACCGATGCCCCGGCGGCGTCCGTCGCCACGAGGACGCCGACCTGCGGGGGCAGGTCCCTTGCGGTGCGGTGCATGTAGGCCTCGACGTATTCCCCGGACACCCGCCCGATCCGGCGCACCTGGAGGCGCTCGCCGATGGCGGCAGCGGCGTCGGTCAGGTTGAAGCCGGCAGCCTCGAGCTCCTCGGGCGTGCTCGCACCGGACGCGGCAGCCACCTCGACGGCCTGCTCGCCCAGGGCGACGAACTTCGCGTTCTTCGCCACGAAGTCGGTCTCGCAGTTGATCTCGACGAGGGTGCCCACCCTGGAGCCGTCCGCGTCACGGACGTCCACGGCCACGAGGCCTTCGGAGGCGGCGCGCCCCTCACGCTTCGCGATGCCCTTCAGGCCCTTGACCCGGATGATCTCGAGTGCCTTCTCGGCGTTCCCGTCGGCCTCATCGAGTGCCTTCTTCACGTCGAGCATGCCCGCGCCGGTCTTCTCGCGGAGCGCCTTGATGTCGGCGGCGGTGTAGTTCGCCATTGTGTTCCTTCTCTCTCAGGCCTTGTCGGCGTCAGCAACGGGGGTTTCGGCAGGCTCCTCGGCAACGGGGGCCTCGGGAGCCACCTCGGGAGCCACCTCGGCAACGGGGGCCTCAGGAGCCACCTCGGCAACGGGGGCCTCAGGAGCCACCTCGGCAACGGGGGCCTCGGCAGGCGCCTCGGCAACGGGCTCCGTCGCGGCGGGAGCCTCGGCAGGCGCCTCGGCAACGGGCTCCGTCGCAGCGGGAGCCTCGGCAGGCGCCTCGGCGACGGGCGCCGCCGCGGCGGGAGCCTCATCGGTCGCGCCGAGGAGCTCGCGCTCCCACTCGGCGAGCGGCTCGGCCTCGTCCGCGGCGCCCGTCCGGGAGGCGTGACGGGCGACGAGCCCCTCCGCGACGGCGTCGGCCACGACTCGCGTCAGCAGGCCGACGGCGCGGATCGCGTCGTCGTTGCCGGGGATGCCGAAGTCGACCTCGTCAGGGTCGCAGTTGGTGTCCAGGATTCCCACGATCGGGATGTTCAGCTTGCGCGCCTCGGCGATGGCGAGGTGCTCCTTCTTGGTGTCGACGACCCAGATGGCCGAGGGGACCCTTCCCATCTCGCGGATGCCGCCGAGGGTGCGCTCCAGCTTGTCCTTCTCGCGGCGCATCATCAGCAGTTCCTTCTTCGTGCGGCCGGAGGAGGCCACGTCGTCGAAGTCGATCTGCTCGAGTTCCTTCAGGCGCTGCAGGCGCTTGTTCACGGTGGTGAAGTTGGTGAGCATCCCGCCGAGCCAGCGGTGGTTCACGTAGGGCATCCCCACGCGCTGCGCCTGCTCGGCGACCGCCTCCTGGGCCTGCTTCTTCGTCCCGACGAAGAGGATCGTGCCGCCGTGCGCCACGGTCTCCTTCACGAACTCGTAGGCCCGGTCGATGTCCGCCAGGGACTTCTTCAGGTCGATGATGTAGATGCCGTTGCGCTCGGTGAGAATGAAGCGCTTCATCTTGGGGTTCCACCGGCGGGTCTGGTGCCCGAAGTGGACGCCACTCTCCAGGAGTTGGCGCACGGTGACGACGGCCATGGCACGTCCTTTCGGTGCGGGCTCTCGCCCACACGGTTCCGGGCCGGCTCGCCGGCCCTTGTCTTCACGGTTGTCATGCGGCCGAAGCCGCCAGTCCTGGCACCTGCGATCCGGGACGCACCACTGCCCTCAAGGGGTCAGTGGGGACCGTTGCCCCGCATCCGGCTCAACGCCGAGTGCAGGTGCGCGTAGTCAACCTCTCGGTTGCGGGGATGAGTCTATCGGATCGCGGTGGCTGTGGACGCACCACGCGCGAAGCCACGTCCACAGGTGGCCCCCACCCCCTGCGCCGCCGCTCCCGCTGGGGAGCCATGCTGGGCCGATGAAGGAAATGCTGCTCGCGATCGTGGTCGCCACCAGCCTCATGCTCCCCGACGGCGCACCCTCCCCGCAGCCCGTCCCGCCTCCCGTGGCGGTCGCCGCGCCGCTCACGGATCGCTGGGCTGCCGCGCCGCGTGGCAGCTCGTACGCCTGGCCCACCGGGGAACGGGCCGCCGTGCTGCGAGGCTTCGAACCGCCGTCGGTGCCGTGGGGCTCCGGCCACCGGGGGGTGGACCTGGCACTGGAGGCCGGCGCCCCCGTGTTCGCCGCGGCCGACGGCGTCGTGGCGTTCGCCGGCACCGTCGTCGACAGGCCGGTCCTCTCGATCGACCACGCCGACGGGATCCGCACCACGCACGAGCCGGTGCTCGCGGCGGTGGCGGTGGGCGACGTGGTGGAGCGGGGCGAGCTCGTGGGGACCCTGGTGGCGGGCCATTGCACGTCCCCCTGCCTCCACTTCGGGGCGCGGACCGGCCCGAGGTCCTACATCGATCCGCTCCTGCTGCTCGAGGATCCTCCGGTCCGCCTGCTGCCCTGGTGAGCTCAGGCCCGCGGGTGGGCCTGGGCGAACGCCGCGCGCAACCGCTCCGGCGAGACGTGCGTGTAGCGCTGGGTGGTGGCGAGGGAGGAGTGTCCGAGCATCTCCTGCACCGTGCGCAGGTCGGACCCCCCTTCGAGGAGGTGCGTCGCGGCCGAGTGCCGCAGTCCGTGGGGCGAGAGGTCCTTGACGCCCACGAGGGCGGTGAGCCGGTGGAGGGCGGCGCGCAGCGTGCGAGGATCCAGCCGCCTCCCCCTCTCCCCGAGGAACACCGCGTCTCCCGAGCCCTCCCGGACGAGGCGTAGCCGGGCGGCGAGCCACGCCGTCAGCGCACGCTCTGCCGGGATGCCGAACGGTGCGACCCTGTCCTTCCCGCCCTTTCCATGTACCCGCACGGTCCGCCGGGCGAAGTCGAGATCCGCCAGGTCGAGCCCGGTCAGCTCGCTGACGCGCAGCCCGCTCGCATAGGTCAGCTCGAGTGCGGCCCAGTCGCGGAGCCGCACCGGTGAGCCATCGGCAGCGAGGTGCCTCGCGGCATCGAGGAGCGCCGCGGCCGCCTCGCGCGTCAGCACGTCCGGCAACGCGTTCGCGGCCCGTGGCGAGGCGAGCCGTGCCCCGACGTCGGAGGCGATGAGTCCTGTCCGGCGTGCCCACGCGGTGAAGGTCCGCGCCGCCGCAGCCCGGCGCGCGAGCGTGGCGCGGGAACGTCCGTCCTCCGCGTCCCGGGCCAGCCAGGCACGCAGCGCGACCAGGGTGAGCTCGGCGGGGTCGAACAGCGGCGCATCCGGTCCGAGGACGAAGTCCAGCAGGGAGCGCAGGTCGCCACGGTAGGCGCGCACGGTGTGTCCACTGAGCCCACGCTCGAGGAGGAGGTGGTCGGCGAAGGCGTCCACCACCGCGGCGGGGGTGAGGTGGCCGTCCTTCTCCATGGAGTCAGGATGCCACCCTTCCCCAGCGGTTCCCAGAGCGGCGCACCCTCCCGGCGAGTTCGAGCAGGCCGAGCGCGCTGCGCACCTCGCGGGGCGACAGGCCCGCCGAGCGCGCGATCGCCTCGACCTCCGCCGCGGCCCTCGCCGGGAGCGCGTCGAGGACGCGTGACTGGTCCTCGACGAGTCCGTCGAGGAGCCCCGCCCCGAGCAGCGGTTGCTCGGCGGGTGCATCGCCCACGGGGAGGAGGAGCTCCTTCACCTCGCCCACCGACGTGACGCACACCGCCGCACCCCCTCGGAGAAGGTCGTGGCAGCCCGCGGATGCGGCGGAGGTCACGGGTCCGGGAACGGCCCCGAGAGGCCGGAGCAGGGCCGCGGCGTGGTTGGCGGTGGAGATCGCGCCCGACCGCCGCCCCGCCTCCATCACCACCGTTGCGCCCGTGAGCGCAGCGATGAGGCGGTTGCGTGCCAGGAAGCGGTGCCGGCCGGGTGAGGACCCGGGCGGGACTTCCGCCACGAGGGCTCCCTCGACGGCGATGCGCTTGAGGAGTTCCTCGTTGCCCGCGGGGTACAGCCGGTCCACCCCGCCCGCGAGCACCGCCACCGTGGGGGCGGCCCTCGCGGCGAGCGCGCCGCGGTGCGCGGCGGCATCGATGCCGTAGGCACCGCCGGAGACCACCGCCACGCCGTCCTCGGCGAGCCCGAGCGCCATCTCGGCAGCAAGGGTCTCGCCGTACCGCGTGGAGGCGCGCGAGCCGACGATGGCCACCGAACCCCCGGGAGCGAAGCCAAGGTCGACTCCCACGGCCGAACGGATCCAGAGCAGGAAGGGCTCCGCATTCGCGAGGTCGGCGAGGGAGGCCGGCCAGCCTGCGTCCCCGGGGATCACCACCCGACCGCCGAGCCGCGCGAGGACGTCCAACTCACGGCGGATGTCCAGCCCATCGAGGCGAGGCGCCCAACGCTCGACTCGCTCCCGGGTGTGGGGCGCCAGCGCGCCCGGGTTCTCGGCGGCGTGGCACAGCCAGTCGAGGGCACCGGAGGGGCCGAGCGTCCCGACGGCCGCACCGGCGGCCTCGTCCCCGGGTTCCACGATCCGGCTCCAGGCGGCCCTCGCGAGCACCGGGTCCGTGGTGTCAAAGGGCAGTCGCATCGCTTCCTCCGGTTCTCAGTGTGAGTGCCTCGCCCACGTGGGCGAGATCGGGCCGGTCGATGCCGGCCAGGTCCGCGAGCGTCCACGACAGCCGCAGGACGCGGTCGAGTCCCCGCATGGTCAGCGCGCCCGAGTGGACCTGCCTCTCGAGCACCGCACGAACGTCCGCGCTCAGCCCGTCGCGCAACCAACTCCCGGGTGCGGCCGAGTTGAGCGACCAGGGGAGGGACGCGTACCGCTCCGCCTGGCTCCGGCGGGCGGACGTCACCCGGTCCGCCACGGTGGCGGAGTCCTCTCCCCCGTCCCCGAGGAGCGCCATCGACCGGGTGACGCGGCGGACGTCCACCCGGATGTCGACCCGGTCGAGGAGCGGGCCGCTGAGCCGGGCCAGGTAGCGCCGGCGCACACCCGCGGGGCACTCGCATCGGACGCCGGCCCCGCACGGGCAGGGATTGGCGGCCATGACGAGCTGGAAGCGGGCCGGGTAGCGCGCCGAGGCGTGGGCCCGGTGGAGCGTCACCTGCCCGCTCTCGAGGGGCTGCCGCAGGGTCTGGAGCACGGTGGGCGGGAACTCGGGAGCCTCGTCCAGGAAGAGCGTGCCGCAGTGGGCCCGGGAGACGGCGCCGGGGCGCGGGACGCCGGACCCACCTCCGATGATCGCCGCCGGGGACGCCGTGTGGTGGGGCGCCTCGAACGGTGGGCGGCGGATGAGGCCGTGTGCCGGGCTGAAGGTGCCCGCGATGGAGTGGATCGAGGTGACGGCAACGGCGTCGTCGTCAGTGAGGTCCGGGAGGATCGAGGGCAGGCGGCAGGCGAGCATGGTCTTCCCGGCGCCGGGCGGCCCGACCATGATCATGTGGTGGCCACCCGCGGCCGCCACCTCGAGCGCGAACCGGGCCTCCGGCTGGCCGACCACGTCCCGCAGGTCCGGCTGGCCGATGGCCTCCTGCAGCGCGGCCCGCGGCGCCAGCTCGGTGACCACCCCGTCCCCCGCCCGCTCCAGTGCGATCCCGTAGGCACCCATGACCTCGGCGAGGTGGCTCGCGGCCACGACATCAGCACCCGGGACGAGGGTGGCCTCCGCAGCGTTCCCCCTGCTGACGACGATCCGGGGATGCCCCGATTCGACGGCCCGCGCCACCATGGGCAGCACGCCACGCACCGGGTGCAGCCGCCCGTCCAGCCCCAGCTCGGCGATGTGCACCGTCCGCCGCGCCAGGGAGCGTCCCGGCATGGTGCCGGTCGCGACGACGGCCACGGCGATCGCGAGGTCGAACCCGGCACCCGACTTGGGGACGGACGCCGGGGAGAGGTTCACCGTGACCCTCCGGTCGGGGAGGTTCTGGCCGCAGCTCTGGAGCGCTGCCCGGACTCGTTCGCGTGCCTCGCCCAGGGAGGCGTCGGGGAGCCCGACGATGCGGAAGGACGGCAACCCCGGGGAGACCTGGGCCTCCACCTCGACGATCGTGCCCTCGAGCCCGACCAGCCCCACGGCCCGGGCGCGGCCGAGGCTCACCACCCCACCGCCGCGATGTGCTCCAGTGACGGGGTGCCGCGGAGGGGGAGGAGGATGCTGATGACATCCACCTGGACGGCGCCCTGGTGGGGGTTCTCCGCCAGCCACTCGCCGCACAGCCGCCGCAACCGGGCGAGCTTCTGCGGCGTGATCGCCTCGGCACCGGAGCCATGGCTCCGCGAGCGCCTCGTCTTGACCTCGATGACCCGCAGCACCCCGCGGGGATCTGCCGCCACGATGTCGATCTCGCCCTGGCGGCAGCGCCAGTTCCGGGCGAGGACCGTGTAACCCCTGTCATCCAGGTAGCGACAGGCGAGCTGTTCGCCGTACTGGCCGACGTCCTTGTTGTGATTCGGCATCCGTGCACCTCCACGCCAGATGGTGGCGCATCGGGCCGTGTGACGTGCGTCCGCGAGCCCGGGCCTGTGGACCCGGCCCCGGTGGGTGAACTGTGGACGGAAGCCCCGTCAGCGCCCCCGGGCCGGACCGGCGTGCCTCACAGGCCCATCTCCGGGCGCTGCAGCTCCTCGATGTTCACGTCCTTGAAGGTGACCACGGAGACGGACTTCACGAAGCGGGCGGAGCGGTAGACGTCCCACACCCACGCGTCGGTGAGCTTGAGCTCGAAGAAGACCTCGCCGCCGGCGCTGCGCGGCTTCAGGTCGACCTGGTTGGCGAGGTAGAAGCGCCGCTCGGTCTCCACCACGTAGTTGAAGAGGGAGGCCACGTCCCGGTACTCGCGGTAGAGCTCAAGTTCCAGGTTGGTCTCATAGTTCTCAAGGTCCTCGGCGCTCACCCGTCAATCATGCCACCCGGCGCCGACACCGTTCCGCACGGCAGGTTCCAGGAGCGCCGATGGTGCTCGCAGGGTCCGAGTCGAGCCAGCCCGTCGAGGTGCGTGGCGGCACCGTAGCCCTTGTTCCGTGCCCAGCCGTAGCCCGGATCCGGGAGGCCCACCATGAGGGAGTCGCGTTCCACCTTGGCGAGCACGCTGGCGGCGGCGACCACGGCGCACTGCGCGTCGGCCTTGACCCGCATCACGACCTCGTCGAAGGCGAGGGCGTCCCTGGCGGCGTCGTCGGAGAACAGGTCGGGGACCAGCCAGTTGTGGGTGCCGTCCAGGATGGCCGCGGTCGGCTCGAGCCCGTCGGCGCGGACCGTGGCCAGCGCACGCGACGCCGCGAGCCGGAGGGCGGCGATGATCCCGACGTCGTCGATCTCGCCGGAGCTGGCGTGGCCGACGGCGGACCCTGCGACCCACGCACGGATGGGGCCGCAGAGTCCCTCCCGTGCGCCCGGGGGAAGGAGCTTGGAGTCGCGCAACCCGTCCGGGAAGCGCCGACGGGTGGCGCGCCCGACGACGGCGACGCCGACGCTCACCGGGCCCGCCAGCGCGCCCCGGCCCACCTCGTCGATCCCCGCGACGAGGTCGTGCCGCCTCAGGAGGCGTCGCTCGACCTCACGGGTGGGCAGCAGCACCCTCGACCTCCGCGAAGGCGTCCTGCCCGCCTCCCAGCGAGCCCACCCGGTCCAGGGGCCACATGGTGACGACCGCGCGGCCCACCACGTGCTCCAGCGGCACGAACCCACCGCCGGGGTCCCCCATGTGCGCGCGCGAGTCGGCGGAGTTGGAGCGGTTGTCCCCCATGAGCCAGACGGTGCCGTCGGGCACCACCACCTCGAACTCGTAGGAGGAGGGAGCGACGCCGGGCTTCAGGTACGGCTCGTCCACCGGGGTGCCGTTGACGGTGAGGCGGCCCTCGGAACCACAGCAGGCCACGGTGTCGCCGGGGATCCCCACGACGCGCTTGATGAGGTGCTCGCCGGCGTCGTGCGGGATGATCCCCACGAAGGTCAGGACATCGATGACCACCTGCCGCAGCCCGTCGGCCTGCGGGAGGGGATCGTCCAGCCACCCGCCCGGGTCGGTGAAGACGACCACGTCGCCACGCTGCAGGTCACCGACCGCCGGGGCGAGCTTGTTCACCAGGATCCGGTCGTTGATCGCGAGGGTGTCCTCCATCGAGGAGGACGGGATGTAGAACGCCTGGACGAGGAAGGTCTTGACCAGCAGGGACAGGGCGAGCGCGATCGCGATGACCGCCACGGTCTCCTGGAGCCACGCCAGGCCGCGACGCACTCCCGAGGCCCTGTCGTGGCGGGGGTGCTCGCCGAGCGGGGGACGTTCCGCCGGCGTGAAGCTCCGCGGCATCTCGTCGCTCACCCTCACACCCTAACCGAGCCCACACGCTCCAGCCGCCCGGAGGTCACCCCGGACGGCTGGCGTTCCGCGCTCACTTCGAGACGCGCTTCTCCTTGATCTTCGCGGCCTTTCCGCGCAGGCCACGCAGGTAGTACAGCTTCGCGCGCCGGACGTCACCGCGGGTGACGACCTCGATGTGGTCGATCGACGGGGAGTGCACGGGGAACGTCCGCTCCACGCCGACCCCGAAGGAGATCTTGCGGACCGTGAAGGTCTCGCGCACCCCCGAGCCGGAGCGGGCGATCACGACGCCCTGGAAGACCTGGATGCGGGACCGGTTGCCCTCGACGACCTTGACGTGCACCCGCACGGTGTCGCCGGGCCGGAAGGCGGGGATGTCGTCGCGGAGCGACTTCGCATCGATGTGGTCGAGCTTCTGCATGTCGTGTCACTTTCCGCCGTGCCGGGAGGTCACGCGCGCTCTGGGGCGGGGATGACCGCCCGGGGAAATCGGCTGGGCGTCACACGTGGCAGGAGTGGTCCCCTCCGGCAGACCTGCTCCCCGGCGCACTGGGCACCGATGACGCCGGTCCAGTGTGCCACAGGTCAGGAGGGGCTGGCCACCAGCCGCCGTAGGAAGACGGCGTCATCTTCGACACGTCCGCCCACGGTGAAGTGGCGGGTCCCAACGAGCTCCCAGCCGGTGCGCGCGTAGAACGTGTGGGCGCGCCGATTGCGCGCGTTGGTCCCCAACCAGACTCCCACCAGGGGTTGCCCCTCCACGGTGCGCGCCGCGAGCGCCGCGAGGGTCGCGTCCATCAGTGCCTGGGAGATGCCGCTGCCGTGCACCGCCTCGCGCACGTAGATCTTGGACAGCTCCGCGACCGGGCGCACCGTCACCACCGCCTCGACGTCCGCCGCGTAGGGCGGCTCGTCAGCGGCACGGGGAAGCACCGAGAGCGTATACCCGGCAAGCTCGCCGTCCAGCTCGGCCACGAGGACGAGGTACCGCCCGGCGTCGGCGAGGTACTCACGGAACCGCGCCGGGCTGAGGTTCGCCCGCACGAACGCAGCGACGTCCTCGGCCGGGAGGTGGTCCGGACACGCGAGCGGGAACGTCTCGGCCGCGAGCTCGGCGAGGTGAGCGACGTCGTCGCCGGTCGCGTGCCGGACGGCCAGGGGCCGCGGGCCGGCCGGCGTGGCCGCCCAGCCGAGGCGGGTGAGGACCTCGCGGTCACCGCGCTCGAGCTGACTGGCCGTCAGGGCGGCGACCATGTCGGGGCGCCGCGCCGAGGTGCGTTCGAGGGCGCGGTCGCGGCGCCATCGGGCGATCCTGGCGTGGTGCCCGGACAGCAGGACGTCGGGCACCGCGAGCCCCCGCCACAGGGGCGGCCGGGTGTACACGGGGTACTCGAGCAGGCCGGCGGCGCCGTGCGACTCCTCCGCGAGCGACTCCGGGTTCCCGACGACGCCCGGCAGCAGGCGGGCGACCGCCTCGACCAGAACGAGGGCGGCGGCCTCGCCGCCGTTCAGCACGTAGTCGCCGATGGAGTACTCGAGCACCTCGACGCGCCTGGCGTAGTGCTCGGCCACGCGGGAGTCGATGCCCTCGTACCGGCCGCAGGCGATGACGAGGTGGTCCGCGCCGGCGAGGTCCTCCACGCGTCGCTGGTCGAGCCGCTCCCCCGACGGCGTCGGGATCGCCAGCACGGTCCGTCCCTCGGGGCCGCAGTGGCTGACCCCGAGCGCGAGGACGTCCTCGAGTGCCCTCCCCCACACGTCGGGCTTCATCACCATGCCCGCCCCACCGCCGAGGGGGGTGTCGTCGACGGTGTGGTGGCGGTCGGTGGTCCAGTCACGCAGGTCGTGCACCCCGAGGGCGAGGACTCCTCCCTCCACGGCCTTGCCCACGAGCGAGAGCCGCAGCGCGTGAAGGTACTCGGGGAAGATCGTGACGACGTCGATCCGCATCAGGCCTCCTCGCCGTCGAACAGCCCGCCGGGCGCCCGGATCACGACACCCGCCGCGGACACCTGTGGCACGAGGGCGGCGACGAAGGGGACCCGCACCGGTCCACGGTGCGTGCCGACCACGAGCAGGTCCTGGGCGCTGCCGTGCTCGACGGCGGTGACCGTGCCGAGCCGTTCTCCCTCCGGGGTGAGCGCGGGCAGCCCGACGAGCTCGTGGTCGTACCACTCGTCCTCGGCGGACTCCCACTCGTCGGTCTCGATGGAAAGTTCCGTGCCGCGCAGGGCCTCAGCGGCGTCACGGCCGACGACCTCCTCGAAGCGGACCCTCCAGCTCCCGGACGCCGACATCACCTCGGCGACGGTGAGCTCGGGGAGATCGGGGTGGTCGGTGTCGAGGACCACTCCCGGGCGGAAGCGGAGGTCCGGGTCATCGGTCCGCACGGCGAGGCGGACGTGGCCCTTGAGCCCGTGGGCGCCGGCGACGACGGCGACGGTCAGTTGCATGGTCCCATTATTCCCCGGGTGCGGAACGGCCCGGCCCGCCGGAGGGCGAGCCGGGCCTGGCGTGTCAGCGGGCGTCGGTCTCGACGACGTCGACGCGGACGGGACCCTTCGCGATCGCGTTCACCACGGTGCGCAGGGCGCGTGCGGTCCGGCCGGAACGGCCGATGACACGGCCGAGGTCCTCCGGGTTGACGCGGACCTCGAGGAGCTCCCCGCGCCGCAGCGGCTTCGAGGCCACCCGGACGTCGTCCGGGTGGTCCACGATCCCGCGCACGAGGTGCTCGAGGGCATCAGCGAGCATCAGGCGTCCTCGGCGGCGGATGACGCCTCGGCCTTGGCCCGCTGCTCGGAGGCCTTGGCCTTCGCGAGCTCCGCCTTGTCCTCGGCGGCCTTCACGGCGGCTGCGGCGTCCGCCTTCGAGGCCTTGGTACGCAGCGTGCCCTCCTGGCCGGGGAGGCCCTTGAACTTCTGCCAGTCGCCCGTGATCTTGAGCAGCGCGAGGACCTGCTCGGTGGGCTGTGCGCCGACGCCGAGCCAGTACTGCGCCCGGTCGGAACTGATCTCGATGAACGACGGCTCCTCGGTCGGGTGGTACTTCCCGATCTCCTCGATGGCACGGCCGTCGCGCTTGGCCCGCGAGTCCATGACGACGACGCG
>RZYE01000252.1 GCA_009930425.1 Actinomycetota bacterium
CCCCCTGCTTAAAGGCTAACCAACGTCTGTTTGGCGAGGTCTCGTGCAGGCGGCGAGGGTAATGCACCTAACCATCAGTCCGTAGCCTCGCCAAACAGGCGTTGGTTAGGGTTCGTGCCGCGACCAGGCAGGATCACCCCGAGCGGCCTCAGCCGGGGCGGCTCTGCGCCTCAGCCGGGGCGGCCCTGCGGCTCAGCCGGGGCGGCTCTGCGGCTCAGCCGGACCTCGGCACGCCGTAAGCCCCAGCCCACCTCGGCACCCTGGAAGCCTCAGCCCACCTCGGCACGCTGGAAGCCTCAGCCCACCTCGGCACGCTGGTAGCCACCCCGCTCCTCCGCGAGGGCCACGGTCTCACCGTCGCGCGCCGCGCGGCCGCCGAGGATCAGCGTGTAGGCCCAGTAACCGGCGAGCGCGAGCGCCCCGATCGCCAGCTTCACCGCCGTGGGCAGGGGCGAGGGAGTCACGAAGCCCTCGATCACGCCGCTGACCGCGAGCACGAACACGAGCCCGAGGGCCACCACGATGATCGCGAGGCCCTCCTCCCGCAGGGCGGTGAGCCTGCTGCGCCGGCCCGGCGCCACCCACGCCCAGAACAGCTTCAGGCCCGCCCCGCCGGCCACGAAGATCGCGGTCAGTTCCAGCAGCCCGTGGGGCAGGATCAGGCCGAAGAACACCGAGAGGTCCGAGTAGGTGGCCATGATGCCGCCCGCCTGGCCCACGGCCACGGCGTTGCTCCACATCACCCACAGGGGGAACGCGCCGGTGATGCCTCCGCCGATGGCCTGGAAGGCGATCCAGGCGTTGTTGGTCCACACCTGGGCGGCGAAGTCGGGGGCGGGGTTGTTCGAGTAGTAGGCGGCGAAGGCCTCCTCCGCGTACTGCCGGAGCTGCTCCGGCGTGCCCACCGAGGCCTGCACCGCCGGGGAGGCCATGAACCACCAGCCCGCCACCACGGAGACCACCAGGAACCCGGCCATCACGCCCACCGTCCACCACCGCACCCGGTGGAAGGCGAGCGGCAGGGTGACGAGGAAGAAGCGGAGCACGTCCTGCACGCTCAGCGAGCGGGTTCCGGTGAGGCGGCTGCGCGCCTCGGCCAGCACGGTGGACAGGCGGGAGACCAGCGCCGGGTCCGGTGCCTGGGTCCGCACCACGGACAGGTGGCCGGCCGTGGCCTGGTAGAGCGTGGCGAGCTCGTCCGCCTCCGGGCCGGTGAGGACCCGCCGGCGGGTGAGCGACTCCAGCCGTCTCCACTGCGCCTCGTTCAGCGCGATGAAGGCGTCCAGGTCCACGCCCCCACTGTGCCACACCCCTGCCCCCGGCATAGGCTCCCCTCATGTCGCACGAGATGATCCTGACCGGGGAGGCGGTGCTCCTCGAGGCCCGCCCCGCCAGCGTCATGACGCGTGCGCTCGCCACCTTCATCGACGTCACGTTCCACGCCCTCGTCGTCCTCCTCCTCGCTCTCGGGGTGTTCGGGCAGCTCATGACCTTCAACGAGGCGCAACTGGGAGTCGCCACCGTGCTCGGCATCGCGACCGTGGCCGTCATCCTCCCCACCGCGGTCGAGACCCTGACGCGCGGGCGCTCCCTCGGCAAGGTCATCACCGGCACCCGGGTGGTCCGCGACGACGGCGGCCCCACCCACCTCCGCCACTCCCTGACCCGCTGGTCGACGGCGATGGTCGAGGTGTTCCTGACCGCCGGCATGCTCGCGTTCACGGTCGCGATGATCTCGCCGCGCTCCAAGCGGCTCGGGGACATGCTCGCCGGGACGTACGTGGCCCGGGTGCGCGGGGTCGAGGAGCGGACCCTGCCCCTCCTCATGCCCCCGGAGCTGGCGGACTGGGCGCGGAACGCGGACATGGCGGCCCTCCCGGACCGGGTGTCGCTCTACGCCCGCACGTACCTGGCCCGCACTGCCACCCTCTCGCCCCGCGCCCGCCGGGAACTAGGGCTGTCGCTGGCCGCGGACGTGGAGAAGCACGTGGCCCCACCCCCGCCGCCGGGCACCCACCCGGAACGATTCTTCGCCGCCGTCCTGGTGGAACGGCGCAACCGGGAGTACCTCGCCGCGCTGCGACAGCGGGCGCGCACCGCCGGGGAGGACGAGGTCCTGGCCCAGCTGCCGCACGGGATCCCGGAGGGAACCTAGCCCTCGACCCGGCGGGCCTCGCTCGCGAGCAGGATGGGGACGCCGTCGCGCACGGGATAGGCGAGCCGGTTCACCGGGTCGGTGGAGACCAGCTCGGGGGCGCCGTCGGGACCGGTGGCGTCCACGAGGGTGGCGCCGGTGACGGGGCAGCGCAGCAGGTCACGGACCCAGGGATCAATCATCGTTCTCCTCGAGGCCACCGCGGACGATCTCGAACGCGGGGCGGGCCGGGGCGGGCGGGGGCAGGTGGTGGGTCACCGGGGCGGGGACCTGCCGGGCCGCGGGCCGCGTGGCGGGGCGGTGGTGGGAGGCCTCCCGGACGGCGTCGGCGAGGGCGGAGAGATCGTCGTACGAGGGGGGCGCGGGCTCGAACTCGGTGGTCAGGCGGACCACCTGCCAGCCCCGCGGGACCGTGAGGCGCTGGGCGTGCACCTCGCACAGGTCATAGGCGTGCGGTTCGGCGGCGGTGGAGAGCGGGCCGAGCACCGCGGTGGAGTCCGAGTAGTCGTACGTCAGGGTCGCGACCGCGGGTCGGACACACGCGGACCGGGAGCACTGGCGTCGGACCTTCACACCGGCCAACGCTACCTGCGCCCCCACCGTTTCGCCATGCCGTCCCACGCCCGGCGTCCGGCCCCACCGCACCGTCCCGCCACCCCCTCCCGCGCCTACACTGGCCCCATGACGCTGCTGCCCGAGATCCCGTCCCGGCGGGGCGCGCGGCGGCGCGACCGGCACGGCCGCGGCCTTCGGGGCCCGCTCATCGCCCCCACGCTCCCGGCGTGGCGCACCCGCAGCGAGAAGTTCGACGACCTCGTGGCCGAGTCCGCCGCCCGCCTC
>RZYE01000253.1 GCA_009930425.1 Actinomycetota bacterium
GCGCGTCAGGTTCAGCGCGCGCAGGCCCTGAAGTACGAACGCCCGCGTCCAGTACATGGAGCCGGCACAGAACCGCAGGGCGTCCGGTTCGAGGTCGAGTTCGAGACGGCGCAACAGCTCCGCCGTGATGAGCTGGTCGGCGCCCCAGAACTCAGGCCCGAGGACGCTGCCCGGCGCCGTGACCTGGCCGAGGTCGGGGTCCGCGGCGAAGGCGGAGAGGATCGCCTTGACCTTGCTTTCGGAACCGAGGAGCGCATCGAGGAAGGAGTCCTTCCACTGGGCACCGTCCCCGGCAAGATCGGTATGCCCCTCCCGCCACGCGCTCCTCTTGGTGTGAACCTTGAGGATGAGCTCGTACGGATCGAGAGCGCCAGAGTTCACCACCTGGACCGAGGGGAAGATGTCCCGGCCCCTGTTGTCCACCTTGAGGACCGCGACGTTCCTCATGTTGGCGATCCCCGGAGGCACGCGGACGTCCTCCCCCGAAGCATTCGTGATGAAGAGGTCGTAGGCCACGGGGATGTTCCCCAGCCGTGCGAGGATCTCGGGCACCAGTTCAGGAAAGAAGACGTGCAGGAGGACCGCGACCTTGGCTGGTTCCGAGATCTCAAGTTGCGGATCGACCCGCCACGCGTCGGGGAATCCTGAGGCCTTGCGCCCGGCCCGGCGCTTCAACCACGCTCGGAAATCCACGGGCGCCTCGAGATGCCCACCACCTTCAAGCCGTTCAATGAGCGCGGCGCGCGCCCCTTGGCGGTAACGGGCGAGTCGCCGTTTCACTGCAGGAACCGTGATCTTCTTCATGTTCGAAAGGTCTCCTAGATCCAGTCGGACAGCTCGGTGCCGTACTTCCGGCGGATGACTGCGGCCACCTGGTCGCCCCCCGGAGCGGTGGAGGGGTCGGTGATGATGGTGCGCTTGACGAAGGGAAAGCCGAGCGACAGGAGTTGACGCCACCCCGCCAGGGTCGGGTTCTCAAGGCCGACCCCGACGTCCGAGGCCCTGTACTGCACGGTCCAGGGATAGCCCTCGGTTCGGCACACTCTCATGAGCCCGAGTTCGTACCGCATCACAATGTCCATCTTCTCCTCGTGGTGGTGCACGCCTCGGAAGAACCGGCGCCACGGCGACTCGTCAAGCACCCCACCGTTGAAGCCGACGAAATAGGACTGGAGGTGATGGGTGAGCTGGTGGGAGTCGGTCACTGCCCAGACATCGGTGGGCGCGGACTCGAAAGCTGCGAGGAGCGGGCCGATCTGTTCGAAGGGACCTGCCATCGAATCATTCGTCAGGATCACATGCCGAGCGCGGCGGGCTTCCGGGTAGAGCTCCAACCCCACGGCCCAGGAACCGAAGTCGTATCCCTCGTTCGCCCTGCGGAGCACTGCAGTGCCCGGTGGTACGCCGTCCGGCCACTCGAGCGGTCCCGCTGGCGACGTCGAGACCACGATGCATCGATAACCGTTCGAGCTCAGCTCGCTCACGAGCCGGCGCATCGACAGGCTCACAAGGGAATGCTGGGAGAAGTGCGCGACGATCGCCACCTTCGCGGCAACCGCCAACTCAGGATCCGGTGCGAGCTCCACGCTCGTACGAGTACACATCTCATCGACGAAGGTCCGTCGGCCGCGCCTGGCTCTCATGGACGGTTGAACAGCCGACCGGCTCGTAGGGGAGTGGTGATTCTCCACGACACCGTGTTGCGCATCCCGCGGATGTGCTGCCACGCATCGAGGAGCCGGCCCTGCGTCGAACTCAGTTCGATCTCGAGTTCTTGCACCCGTCCGGCGAGTTCTCGCAAGTCCCTGCGCGAGTCTCTCAAGGACGCCCGGAGAGCCCGGACCTCGTCCGCTTCGGCTGCCGGAGGAGTCCCCTGCATTCGTCCGAGGTTCGTCTCCACCTCCTCGAGCCTGGCCGCGAGATCAGCGCGCTGCTGCTCCAGGTCCGCGACCCGCGCCGTCCGGAGCCGCGTCTGGCTGAGGAAGTCGGTCGTCCCAGCGACTTCGCTGAACGGCCGGAACCGGTCCTCCTTGGTGAGGACGCTGATCGAATCGAAGATGGTGATCGGCCCCAAGATGGTGGCCCAAGGGGAGTCCGCGTCACCGTCTGGGTCGTGGTGGGCGTGCAGGGAGTCGATCCGCTGCCTGATCCAGTCAACGAAGGTCTCGTCACGGTCCCGGTACTCCTCCCAGTAGGAGGTGTGGGTGTCCTCGACGATGTAGGTGCCGCCCTGCGCCAATCTCGGGAACAATGTCTCGACGGCGGTGATCTGCTGGTTCATGGTGTGTCCCCCGTCGTCGATGACGATGTCGAAGGGACCGTGGTCGCGGTCCACCCCCTCGAGGAACGATGAGTTGGCCTGATCACCGATCATGACGGGTGAGCCATGGCCATGGTCGACCGCTGCCGGATCGACGTCGATGCCGACGACGACGGCACCCGGTCCGAAGTAGCTGCGCCACAGGGCGAGGCCGCCGCCGCGGTACACTCCGATCTCGAGCACCCGGGGCGAGGTCCCGCGGTACTTCTCGAGCGCACGGTGGTAGACCTCGAAGTAGTGCACCCACTTGTCGAGCAGCAGGCCGTCCCGGCCTGCGAGGAAGAGCGCGTAGAGGGGGTTCCCCGCGAGTTCACGGCTGCGCCCCGAGAGATAGAACGCTGCGCGATGACATTCGTTGACCGCGTCACGGTTGGCGGGGTCCTGGCGGAGTGCTGCCGCCATCTGTCCCGCGAAGTCCGCCGGGGAACGGAGCCGTGCGTCGCGAGCGAGTTGCTGGCGCACGTCCTCGCGCAGCTCCTGTACCTCCCCCATGAGCGCAATTGCCTCTTCTCTCTCCCCAGCTGCAACGTGGGCGAGAACAGCGGACACTCGTTCGACCGTGGGATTCATGCTGCTCCTCCACTCTCGATTGCGGGCAGGCCGACTGCCGGGCTCCAACGTCCGGAGATCCGAAGGAGCCCGTTGCCGTCAGCTCCGCTTCCCCGCAC
>RZYE01000254.1 GCA_009930425.1 Actinomycetota bacterium
TCACCGTCCTGGTGGGGTTCGCGCCCCTGAAGCCGGCCGAGTTCGTGGTGCTGCGGGTGCGCGCCCGCGCTGGCGGGGAGGGATAGCGGATTCTCCAGGGGAGGGTGGGGATGCGCTCTCCGCGGGCGCATGTGCTCTCCCCGTTTGCGGGAGGGATAGCGGATTCTCCAGGGGAGGGCGGGGATGCGCTCTCCGCGGGCGCATGTGCTATCCCTCCGGATCCGGCTCCCGTTCGGCCGCGCCGTCCTCCGCCACCGCGACGACGGCGGGCACCGCCGCCTCGGGCGCGCCGACGCCGGGGGGCGAGTGCACGTCGTCGGGATTGGAGGAGATGTACGCGTTGATCCAGCGGAGCTGGGGATCAGGATCGATGAGGAGGGACTTGGCGAGCAGCGTGGCCGGCAGGGCGAGCAGGGCGCCGAGCGGGCCGAGCACCCAGGTCCACAGGAGCAGGGAGAGCAGGGACATGGTGGCGGTCACGCCCACGGACTCGCCGGTGAACTTGGGCTGGATGACCGCCTGGATCGTGAAGTTGACCACGCTGTAGAGCACCACCACGAGGAGTGCGGTGCGTGCGTCGTTGGCGAGGAGGGCCATGAGGGCGGGCGGGATCACGCCGATCACGAACCCGATGTTGGGGATGAAGTTGGTGATGAACGCCAGCACGCCCCAGACGAGCGCGAGGGGGACCCCGAGGGTCACGAGCACGAACACGTCGATGATCGCCACGATCAGGCCGAACAGCGAGCTGACCACCCAGTAGCGCCGCACGCCGCGCGTGAACGCGAACAGCGAGCGCGCCACGCCCTCGTTGCCGCGGAGCGCGGCGAGGATGCGCTCGGGCAGGGAGATGGAGTCGATGACGACGACGAACACGATCGTTGCCACGACGGCAAGCCAGGACACGGCCCCGGTCACCCCGGAGAGGGCGCCGCGGACGACTCCCGCGATGTTCGACGGGCTGAGCGCCCCCTGGAGCTGGTCGAGGACCTGGGTCTCGGTGACACCCCACTGCTCGAGCTGGTCCACCGCAGAGGCGTAGAGGGCGAGGAAGCGGAACTGGTAGTCCGGGAGGATCGCGACCAGCTGGAGGATCGACCACACGAGCGACAGCACGATCGCGAGCAGGATCGCGAACACGATCAGGGCTGAGGCGATCGCCCCCAGCACGCGCGGGACCCTCCGATGCGTCAACCAGGCCTGCACCGGGTAGGCCAGGATCATCAGGTTGACCACGAGGAGCAGCGGGCCCACGATCGCCTGCAGCTCGTGGATGGCCTGGAGGGCGAGCCAGCCGCCGGCGAGCATCACGAGCGCGAGCAGGGCTCGGGGCAGGGTCACGGGCCCGAACCGCGGGCCGGTGGCAGTGGCCGGGGTGGTGGTCTCGGTGGTCTCGGTGGTCTCGGTGGTCTCGGTGGTCTCGGTGGCCCCGGTGGCCCCGGTGGCCTCGGTGGTCCCGGCGGTCTCCGGTGCGCCCGGGACGACCGTGCTCACCGGACCGTGCTCCGCCGCAGGAGCACGAGCACGCCGGCCACCACGAACACCACGATCCCGGCGATCGCCATGGCGGCGACGGTGGGGTAGGCGCCGTCGAAGCCGTCGGGGGAGGTGTGCTTGATCCAGATCCCGAGGTAGGCCCAGATGAGCACGAGCCCGTAGGCGATGTCCCTGTCCGCGAGGATGACGGCGGTGCCGATCACCGCGCCCACCGCCAGGATCAGGAGCGCCCACGCCGGTTCGGAGAACCCGAACCCGTCCCACTCGATGCTGACCAGCCACACCGTGACGTTGGCGATCGTGGCCACGGTGATCCAGCCGAAGTAGACGCTGAAGGGCAGCCGTACGAGCAGCCGGTCCCGGGTGGAGAGCTCGGCGCGAAGGATCACCCGGGTGATGAGGATGAGCAGCACCAGCATGGTGGCGAGCAGGATCGTGGAGACGAGGATGAAGTCGTAGTGCCAGGTGAGGATCCAGGCGGCGTTGGCGACCGAGGAGAGCGAGAACAGCACTCCCACCCGCGCCAGGAGGGCCGCGCGTGGGGAGGCGGTCCCCACGCCCCGGCCCGCGTCGCCGGCGAGGCGGGCGCCGGCGTCGAGCTCGGGGCCGTGGAACAGCCCGAGCTGGTACAGCACGTGCGCACCGAGCAGGAGGTAGATGACGCCCCAGATGGAGAAGGTGAGCCCGGCCGGGGCGAAGAGGTTCTCGTAGGCGTCCGAGATCTCCCCGGTGTTGCGGCCGTTGATGGGGATGATGTTGGCGAGCGCGTTGATGGTGATCATCACCAGGTAGGTGACCACCACCAGCACCTTCACCGGCGTTCCCGCGGTCTGATTGGTCATCCGGCGTCTCCCTGTCATGCCGCGTTGGTCGTACGGGTTCAGCCTAGGGGGTGCGGCGCTTGCGCATCTGCGCCAGCGGGAGCTTCAGGCGCGGGTTGTCCGCGAGCTTCTCCTCGTGCGTGGCGAGGAACTCCCAGTAGGCGCTCGTGAACTCCGACTCGCGGGCCGCGCGCTCGCTCGGCCACCAGGACCCCATCCGCTGCAGGTAGGCGCCGCCCGAGACGTAGGGCTTGGTGGCCACCCCGCCGCCGTCGGCGTACTGGCTCATCCCCTGCACGTTGGGGACCATCACCCACTCGTAGGCGTCGACGAACAGCGCGGAGAACCAGTCGAAGACCTCGCGTGGGTGGTAGCCCTGCAGCAGGAACCAGTTCCCGAGCACCATCAGCCGCTCGATGTGGTGGGCGTACCCCCACCGGTGCACGCGCTCCAGCACGGTGCGGACCGGGACGGGGAGGTCGTCCGGGATGTCCCGGCCGGTGTACCACCACGGCTCCAGGCGCCGGGTGAGCCCGAAGTGGTTCGCATCCCGCAGCGTGGGGTTGGCGCGGTACGCGCCCCGCATGTACTCCCGCCAGCCGATCACCTGGCGGACGAAGCCCTCCAGCGAGGCCAGGGGGAC
>RZYE01000255.1 GCA_009930425.1 Actinomycetota bacterium
TCGGTGGCACGCCGGATGACAAAGGGCTCGGCAGGAGGATTCGCGTCGCCTTCGGCCGGGCGGATGGGGCAGGAATAGAGCCGGGACGTGACGAGCACCTCTTCTCGCACGCGAGTCACGATGCTGGGGTGCTTCCTCACGACCTCACCTCAACTTCCTCAGGAGGCGGCCGAGCGCGTCGTCGCCCCGCCAGGCGGAGAAGTCGTAGGCGAGCTCGAAGGAGGGTGTGAGCTCGAATTTCCAGGGGTAGCGGCCAGCGCCCAGGTCGAACACCCGGACGTCACCGTCGGCGTACAGCCACTCGATGGCATCGAGACGAGCACGCGACGGCCGGTGGTGGGCGAAGTCCGGGTTGTATGCGGTATTCCATGCGGTGACTGTGCCGCCGCGGCGCCAGGCAAGCTCGTGGAAGAGCAGTTCGCCTGCTGATGTGCGTGCCACGAATGCCAGAGCTGATGGGTTGCCGACGGTGATCGTGCGGTAGGCCCGCTCTCGCACGGGGTCATCGAAGAGAGAGCGGCGCTCGTGGCGGCCGTGACGTTCGATGAGAACCTGTTGCTGCCGGCGGTGCTGCGCGACCAGCTCGTCGAAGAGGGATTCGGAGACGGGGCTATGCACCTCGAGACGCATTCCCAGCTCGCGCCGCATCTTGTTGGCAGAGGTGATCGCGCTGCGTGGGATGGTGCGGCGATATTGGGTGAAGCCGGGGTGCCGCGCCAATTCAATCAGCGGCAGCTCCACGAGCGGTCGGACCTGGGCGTTGTGCTCCGAAGACCGTAGCAGGTGGTGGGTCAACGGAGAGTGGGCGGGCAGGTACCGGAGGGAGATCCTCCGGGTCTTGGCATCCAGGGCGAGGGACGCGGCGAGGAGGGCCTTGATGGTGGTGCCGGGCGAGACTCGCCGGGCGTCGAGGACGGCGTCGCGGCGGTCCCCCTCCGCCAGGAAGGCGAGCTCCATGACGCTGACCGGCCCCTTCCTGCGTGTGGTGATGCCGAGTGGAAGCGTTCCGATGAGCTGGCCGTGGTCCTCAGCCACCACTACTGCGAGCTCCGTGGTGCCGTGACGGGCGCGGGCCCACGCGGCCACGTAGTCGAAGGTGCAGGAGAACGGGAGGTCTGGTTGTGTCTCCTCGAGTGCCCGCCAGGAGGGGCCGAGCGCGTCCAGGTCGGCCAGGCTGTCGACGATCCGGGTCTCCACCATCAGGCCTTCCAACCAGTCGCCGCCAGGGCAGTCATCACCGAGTCGTCCGGAGTGAGGGCATGCAGGAAAGACCACGAGTTGCCGATCCTGGCGGGCAGCAGCGCATCAAGGTCCAGCGCAGCGACGGCGTCGACGAGGCGCGAGAAACCCGGCGCATCGGTGCGGTGGAAGAGCTCGAGCGCGTGGGAACCCGGAGCGAGTGGCGCCTTCGCCCGCGCGAGGTCGGAGTAGACCTCGAACCCCATCGTGGTCTGCGAACGGAAGATGTCGAAGAGGCCGGCGCGATCAGCTGCCTCGCTCTCGGTGAGGGCGTGGTGGTGCGTGACGAGAGGCAGGGGAAGCAAGTTTGAGTTCTCGCCGACGTAGACGGGGCCGGGAAAACCCACTCGTACGAGGGCATCCCGCACGATCGCAGCGCACTCCCGGTGCTCGTGGTGGGCGTCGAGGGGTCCCACAGTGACGACGACCTGGTGGCCTCCCCGTTCGAGGATCTCCGCCAGCTCAGAGGTAACTTCCGCGGCAGTCGCCAGCAGGTTCTCATTGACACCGGGGAGGACGTGGAGCGACCGGACGCCTGTGCGCCGGGCGAGCTCCTCGGCTTCAGCTCGGCGGATGGAGGCGCGTTCGGCCGCACTCTCACCCTTCCCTCCCGCGCTGCTGTCGGTGAGGTAGGCGAGGTCCACTGGGACGCCCTGTCTGTGCCACGCCAGCAACAGCCCGCCAGCTGCGATGGACTCGTCATCAACATGGGGGGCGCACAGTAGGACGGGGCCCTGGTGCGGAGGAAACGGGGCAGTGGAGAACCCAGAGCTGGCAGCCCGCCGGTAGCGGCGCCGCACCACCATCCGATTCAGGGGGCGGACTACCGGTAACGCCCCTTGGACGAGGAGTTGTTTCACCCCTGCCACATCCACGTCCTTTCGGCTTGTTGCCGTGACCACATGATTGAGTGCCCGGACAGACGGGGCCGCCGGGAGGCTCTCGAACCCGATGCTACCGGGCTTCTGGACTGGCCGTTGGGCGGACCTGCAAGAACGCATGGACCGTCCTGGTGAGGCGCTCTTCCCCAACCCGCAAGGCCGCTCACTGTCACCGGGCGCGGTACAGCAACGACTCTCCACCCACGTGGGCCGTGCCGTGACCAGCGTCCCCGAGCTCGGAGGCAAGCACGTCACGGCCCACACTCTGCGGCTCCAGTCCCTGTGATTGTGCCGAAGTTTGCCGGCCCGCCACGTTCCCCACCAGGAACGACACCTCGAGACTCGGCATGACCGTGACGTCGGAATAACCGGTGCTATTCCGAACTCGGGATAACACCGGCTTCCGTTGGGATGTCGACCCGAACGTGCAGTTTCCAGGCTGTGTGAGACGCCACCGGTGAATTGCCTCACTCGCCCATACAGGAACCTGTGGTGCGGCTCACGTCTGCGGGTGCATCATGGTGCCATGGACACACCAAGGCGGTTCGCGGGATGGACAGCGGGATCTGGCGGCTTTGGCACTTGTCCGCGGGCTGGTGGCTGCCGCAGCCGCCACCGCGGAAGCAGCTACCCTCCGGAAGGGAAGTGAAGCGGACATCATGAACTGGAAGCACGCAATCCCCACATCCGTGTTGAGTGCGGGGTTGATCGGAGTGACTGCGGCGATGTCCACCTCCGTGGCGTCGCCAGATCGGATCGGCGGGTCAGATCGGTACGAGTCCTCGGTCCTGATCTCACAGGAGGCATTTCCGGACGGGGCGGACACCGTGTTCCTCGGGAG
>RZYE01000256.1 GCA_009930425.1 Actinomycetota bacterium
CTACGAGCTGCTGACGCTCGCCACGTGGCCCCTCGTGGTCCACAACGGCAGCACGGCGGCCTTCAAGGGCGGCCGCACCTACCTCCGCTACACGCTCGGCGGAAGCGCGGTGTTCCTGTTCGCGATCATCTGGCTCTACGGGCTGAGCGGGATCCAGGACTTCACGGTGGGTGGGTACCTCGCCGAGGTGGACGCCGCCCACCGCGGAGAGCTGCAGGTCATCTTCGTGCTCCTCGTCATCGGGATGGGCGTGAAGGCGGCCCTGTTCCCGCTGCACGGGTGGCTGCCCAAGGCCATGGTGGCCCCCGCACCCGTGAGCGCCCTGCTCCACGCCGTCGCCGTGGTCAAGGCCGGTGCGTTCGGCCTGGTGCGCCTGGTGGAGGACGTCTACGGCCCGGCCTTCGCGCACGAGCTCGGCATGGACACCTTCCTCGCCGTCGTCGCCGCGATCACGATCATCTACGGCTCCACCCTCGCGCTCTTCCAGACCGACCTGAAGAAACGGCTCGCGTTCTCCACCGTCAGCCAGGTCTCCTACATCGTGCTCGGCATCGCCGTGGGGGGTGCGATCGCCACCACGGGCGGCATGGTGCACCTCGTCCACCAGGGCCTGATGAAGATCACCCTGTTCTTCGCCGCCGGCATCTTCGCCACCCTCCTCGGCGTGACCCGCATCGACCAGCTCGACGGCGTCGGCCGCCGCCTGCCCTGGACCTCCGCCGCGTTCACCGTGGGGGCGCTCGGAATGATCGGGCTGCCCCCGATCGCGGGCTTCATCAGCAAGTGGCACATCGGCCTCGGTGCGGTGGACAGCGGCCAGCTCTGGGTGGTCGGCGTGCTCGTCACGAGCACCCTCCTCAACGCGGCCTACTTCCTGCCGCTCCTGAGGCGCATGTGGCTCGCGCCGCGCCCGGACGCCTGGCCGGGCGGCCACGCGGTGAGCCGCGCCGAGGTGATCGGGCTCGTGGCCCCCGCCGTCCTCACGGCGGGCATGGCGCTGGCCGCCGGCGTCCTGACCGGGTTCACCCTCAGCCCGCTCACCTGGGTGATCGACGTCGTGGAGGTGTACGTCCCGTGACCGCCGCCGCCGTCCTGCTCCCTCCGCTCCTTGCCGTGCTCCTCGTCGTGGTGGGTGGCCGCGCCGCGCGCGCCGCCGTGTGGCTCGCCTCCCTCGTCCCCCTCGCACTGCTCGCCCCGCTCGCCGGCGGGGAGCCGGTGCAGCTGGACAAGGTGATCCTCGGGATGCGCCTCGGCGCCGACGACGTCTCCCTCCCCTTCCTCATCCTCACTGCCCTCGGGTGGGGCCTCGCCGGGTGGCTGGCGCGGGACCGCCTCGCCGCCGCCTCCCGGGGCTTCTGGCTCGGCTGGTTCCTCAGCCTCACGGGGATGGCGCTGACGGCGATGGCCCTCAACCTGAGCGCCTTCTACGTCGGCTACGTGACGGTCAGCCTGTCCGCCTACCTCATGGTGGTCGAGGCCCGCACCGCGGCGGCGTTCCGTGCCGGCCGCGTCTACCTCGTCATGGCGGTGGCGGGCGAGGCCGCGATCCTCTCCGCGGTGCTGATCATCGCGGGCCGCTTCGGCAACGTGGAGTTCGCCGATCTGCTCGCACCCGAGGCGGCTGCCGGGCGGGCCGTCCCGGCGGCCCTGTTCCTCGCGGGCTTCGCGGTCAAGCTCGGCATCATCCCCCTCCACTTCTGGCTGCCGCTGGCCCACCCGATCGCCCCGGTGCCGGCGAGTGCGATCCTCTCGGGCGTCATCGTGAAGGCGGGCCTGCTCGGGTGGCTCCGCCTCGCCCCGGGGGCGGGCCTGGAGGGGAGGAGCGCCGGTACGTTCCTGCTCGCCCTCGGACTGGCCACGGCGTTCGGCGGGGTGGTGCTCGGCCTCACGCAGTCGCGCCTGAAGACCGTGCTCGCGTACTCCACCGTGAGCCAGATGGGGCTCGTGCTCGCGGGCTTCTCCGCCGGGTACCTCGGCGGGGCCAGCACCGCCCTCGTCGCCGCCACGCTCGGCCTGTTCGCCCTGCACCACGCCCTCAACAAGGGCGCACTCTTCCTCTCCGCCGCCTGTGCGCCGGGCGCCAGCCGGCTCCGCCTCGGCCTGTTCGCCGCCTCCGCGCTCTCCCTCTCAGCGGCCCCGTTCAGCTCCGGCTACCTCGCGAAGACGGCGCTGAAGGACACCCTCTACGAGGCCGGCGTCCCTGGGATCGTGATCACCGTGCTCGCGCTGAGCTCCGCGGCCACCGCCCTGCTCCTGTGGCGGGCGTTCCGGATCGCCGCCGCGGACACCTCGGACGCCGCGCTGCACCCCTCGTGGCCGGTGCTCGCCGCAGCCGGCTGGGTGGTGCCCTGGGTGTGGGTGGTGTCCCAGGGCGCGGCGTCGGTGCCGAGCCTCGCCTCGACCTGGGAGGCCACCTGGCCGCTGCTGCTCGCGGCGGGCCTGGTCCTCGTGCTCGCCCGCTGGGTGCGTGCCCCGGAGGTCCCCGAGGGGGACATCGTGGTGCCGCTGGAGCGGGTGGTGGGCGCCGTCGTCGGCGGGGCCGCAGCGGCGGGCCGGACGCTCGGCGGCCTGCGCGTCACCCCGCCCGCCGGGCCGAGCGGCCTGGGCGAGACGATCGGCCGGACGGAGCGGCGGCTGCGGCACCTGCCGGTCACCGGGCTGGTGCTGCTCGGGGCGGGCGTCACCGTCTGGCTCTTCATGCGGCTGATCGAACTGCCCTGATCACTCGCCTAGGATCGGGTCATGCACCCCTTGAAGATGGTCCTCGGCATGGTCGTCCTGCTCGGCGGCACGTCCGTGCTCGGCAGCTACGTCTGGGGCGCGGCCTCGATCCCGAACGTCAGCGAGTTCTGGGGGGCCACCCCCGAGGGACTCATCCCGCTCTACACCGTGAGCATGCTGCTGGGGGCGGCCAGCTTCTTCGCGATCCTCTGGTTCGTGCTGCTGAAGCTCGACCCCC
>RZYE01000257.1 GCA_009930425.1 Actinomycetota bacterium
CCTGACGTAGAGTTCACCCCATGCGGTTCGTGCACGTGGGCTTCGCGCCCGACCTCGTGGACTACGAGGAGGCGTGGGCCCTGCAACGGGAGGTGCACGCCGCCGTCGTGGCAGGCGAGCAGCCGGACACCACGCTCCTACTCGAGCACTCCGCCGTGTACACCGCGGGCAAGCACACCGCCCCCCACGAGCGACCCTGGGACGGCACGCCCGTCATCGAGGTGGACCGTGGGGGGCGAATCACCTGGCACGGACCCGGCCAGCTCGTGGGCTACCCGATCGTGCGGCTCGCCCCGCCGATCGACGTGGTTGCGCACGTGCGGCGCCTCGAGGAGGCCATGATCCGGCTCTGCGCCGACTTCGGCGTGGCCGCCGCCCGGGTACCCGGCCAGAGCGGCGCGTGGGTGCTGGCGGACGAGCGCGGACCCAACCGCAAGGTGGGCGCCATCGGCATCCGGGTGGCGAAGCAGGTCACCATGCATGGCTTCGCCCTCAACTGCGACGCGGACCTCGCCTGGGGCCAGGTCATCATCCCGTGCGGGATCGTGGGGGCCGGGGTCACCTCCCTCAGCCACGAACTCGGCCGCAACGTCGCGGTCCGGGAGGTGGTGCCGCGCATGGAGCGCCACCTCGCGGATGTGCTCGACGCCGTCGCCGTGCCCCGCACCATCACTCCACGACGTGAGGAGGCCACCGTATGACCGTCGAGGCCGAGGGCCGCCGGATGCTGCGCGTGGAGGCGCGCAACGCCGAGGTGCCCATCGAGACCAAGCCGTCCTGGATCCGCACCACCGCGAAGACCGGACCGGCGTACACCGAGCTCCACTCGATGGTGAAGGGGCAAGGCCTGCACACCGTCTGCCAGGAGGCCGGCTGCCCCAACATCTTCGAGTGCTGGGAGGACCGGGAGGCCACGTTCCTCATCGGTGGGGACATCTGTACCCGCCGGTGCGACTTCTGCGACATCGCCACCGGCAAGCCACGCGCGCTGGACCCGGACGAGCCCCGCCGCGTGGCCGAGTCCGTCCGCCACATGGGCCTGCGGTACTCCACCGTCACGGGCGTGGCCCGCGACGACCAGCCCGACGGCGCCGCCTCCCTCTACGCCGAGACCATCCGCCAGATCCACGCCCTCAACCCGAACACCGGCGTGGAGATCCTCCCACCGGACTTCGGCGCCCGCCCCGAACTGGTGGGGCTCGTCTTCGACGCCCGCCCCGAGGTGTTCGCCCACAACCTCGAGACGGTGCCGCGGATCTTCAAGCGGATCCGCCCCGCGTTCACCTACGACAAATCGCTGCGCGTGCTGTCCATGGCCCGGGAGGCCGGCCTGGTCACCAAGTCCAACCTCATCCTCGGGATGGGCGAACGGGATGACGAGATCGCCTCCGCCATCCAGGACCTCCACGACGCCGGCTGCGACATCCTCACCATCACGCAATACCTCCGCCCGTCGAAGCTGCACCACCCCATCGACCGGTGGGTGCGGCCGGAGGAGTTCGTGCACTGGTCCGAGGTGGCCGAGTCGGTGGGCTTCAAGGGCGTGATGGCCGGGCCGCTGGTGCGCTCGTCGTACCGGGCGGGCCGGCTGTGGGCGACGGCGATGGCCAAGTGGGGCCGGCCGATCCCCACGCACCTCGCCCACCTCGCCGAGGCCGCGAGCACACCTGCGCGGCAGGAGGCGGCAAGCCTGGTAGCCCGCGCTCAGGCGTAGCGGCGCCGGTGTTCCTCGATGAGCGCGAGGGCATCCGGTACGCCGCCGGCGATCGCCCGCTCGGGGATCGTCAGGTCCCAGCCACCGGTCTGGTCCCGGGCCCACTCGATGCGGGCGGCGGGGTCCAACGGGGGCTGCGTGGAGGCCTCCCGCACCCCGAGGATGTCCGCGTTCTGCCGTGGCATCCGGCCCAGCCTCGACACCGCCGCCGCATCCCGCCACGGGCCGGGGTGCTCGTCGAACCAGGCGAGCGGGTCCGCGAGGCGCAGGCCGAGGCCGGCGCCGTACCCGGTGGTGAAGCGGCCCATCTCCTCGAGATCCGCCCACGCCACGTGGTCGCGGCCCTCCACCCAGATCCCGTCGGGACGCAGGACGAGCACCGCCGTCGGGGTGCGGCGCAGCCGGGCGAGGGGGGAACGGCGGGCGATGACGGTCTCATCCATGGGTCCATCATGCGCTGTCCCGCGGCGCGGAGCTGTCACGCGTGGCGGCGGCGGAAGTCCCCGATGGCGGCCAGCGCCGCCGGGACGCCGCGAGCGATCTCGTTGTCGGGGATCGTGAGATCCCAGCCACCGGTCTGCTGCCGCGCCCAGGCCACCTTCGCAGCGCCCTCCCCCGGGGGCACCTGGGCCGGGTCACGTACTCCGAACAGGTCCGCCAACTGGGCCGGGACCCGCCCCATCGAGACCACCGAGTACACGGTCCGCCACGGTCCCCGGTGGTCCTGGTACCAGTCGAGGGGATGACGCAACCGCAGTCCGATGCCCCGCCCGTACGCAGTGGCGAACTCGCCGAAGTCCTCCAGCTCGTGCCAGCGGATCAGGTCACGTTCCTCGAGCACGATGCCGTCGGCGCGCAGGGTCAGCACCACCTGCGGGGCCCGTCCCAGCCACGCGATCCAGGGTGGCTCGCGCCGGGCGATGACCTCATCCATGGCTCAATCATGCGCCTCACGGGTCCCCGGTGTCAGTCCCCGATCCCCAGCAGCTCGGCGCTCCGTTCCCACAGGGAGCGCGCGAGGGAGTCGTCGTAGCCCAGCGGGTTGGTCCTCGCGAGCCGCTTCTTCTCGTAGTACTCCCCCGACCGCCAGTCCCGGCCCGGCGCGCCCTCCGCCAGCCACACGAGCGTCTCGGCCCCCTTCTCGGACGAGGTGAGGAGGCGCCGCAGTGGCGTGTGGTACACGAACCGCATCCCGCTGGTCGAGTCGCTCGCGAAGTTGGTGGCCACGCCTCCCGGGTGGAACGA
>RZYE01000258.1 GCA_009930425.1 Actinomycetota bacterium
GTCCGCGACGCGTGAGGTCCGCGTCGAAGGACGCGGAGCCCAGCCTGTGGATACCCATCGCCGCGTACCTTCCGCTGTTATGCTTGTCACAAAGCCGGAATCTTCCAGACGAGGGTTTGCGGAACCGCTCTCAAGGCGAAGAAGCCAATAGGAGGTACCTGCGAATGACCACGGACCGTACAACCAGCACGAGAACGCCAGGGCAGATTGCCGCCTTGGGGGCCGCACTGGTTACGGCTGCACTCATCCTGTCCGCTGTCCCCTCCGGGGCTGCGGGCACAGCCACGACCGCTCGACTCAGTGGAGCCGACCGCTACGCCACGAGTGCAGCCATTTCCAGAGCGTCCTTCCAGGCCGGTGTGAGCACGGTTTTCGTCGCGTCCGGTGAGGACTTTCCGGACGCGCTCGCAGTGGGCGCTGCGGCCGGAGCTGTCGAGGCGCCCGTGCTGCTCACGAAGCACGGTGTTCTGCCTGCGTCCGTCGAGGCGGAGATCGATCGTCTCAATCCCGGGAGAATCGTCGTTGTTGGCGGTCCGGCGGCCGTCTCGAATCAGGTGGTGCTCGAATTGCGCGACCACTCGCGCTCTGTCACTCGAATCGCCGGTTCTGACCGCTACGAGACCGCCGCCAAGATTTCAGCGGCGTACTTCGACATCGCCCTCGACAACGCTTTCGTCGCGTCCGGCGCCGACTTCCCGGATGCTGTCTCGGCGGCTGCGATTGGTGCCGCACTACACGCCCCCATGCTTCTTACAGCGCCGAACAGGCTTCCAGACACGACAGCCGACGAGTTGGAACGCATTGACGCTCGGCGAATCATGATCCTCGGCGGCAGCGCCGCGATCGACGAAGCGACTGCCGAAGATGTGGAGGAATTCATCTTTGCGCAGGTGCTCCGAGTTGCTGGGGCAGATCGCTACGAAACGTCAGCGCAACTCTCCTCCCTCGCCTACCAGCACCGAACAGCCGACACGGTCTATCTCGCATCCGGCAGTGGCTTCGCCGATGCTGTTGCGGGCGCGCCGGTGGCAGGCATGAACGACTCACCAATCCTCCTCGTCGACGGGGACCGACCGACGCAAGCCGTCTGCAACGAGGTCTCTCGCCTCGAGGCACGGCACGTGGTCGCTCTCGGCGGAACGGGAGCTGTGTCGAATGAGGTGCTGAGGTACGTCGCAGAGAAGTGCGCGGCGCAGGGAAGCGCGGTCCAACCGGGAACTGACCCTGTCACGAGCCCATCGCCAACTCCCGGTGTCCCGGTCCCCGGCGGCGACACTCCCCCTGACCAGGACATCACCTGCTCATCTTTCCAGACCCAGTCGCAGGCGCAGGCCTTCCACGACTACTGGCTGGGGAAGGGCTTCTCCGACTACTACGACCTCGATGACGACGGTGACGGTGTCGCGTGCGAGTCGCTGATCGTCTACGGGTAGCCCACGGGGCACGCATGACTGAATATGCCGCTTGCGCTGCGGCGGTCGGGAGTAGCGACAGCCCATGAGCGCAGCGCCAATCCGAGCGCTCCACGTCAATGACGCAGCCTTCACGACGACGGTGTTGCTTGCCGAGGCGCGCCGGCGGGGCCTTCCTTGGGGTTATCTCCAACTGGCCGTTACAGAGCCGAGTTGGCGGGGGTTTGATCGCTTCGTGCGCCGGGGCGCCCGCGGTCTCGCCTGGGAGGCGCGCCTCGCACTTGCCGCCGCGCATGCTGACCTACTTCATGTTCACGTGGCCAGCGTGGAGCGCCATACCGGCTGGTTACCCCGTCCCTACGTGCTCCACCTCCACGGCACCGATGCGCGCACTCACCAGTATGATCCGCGCCTCGGTCCGCAGGTGCGCCGCGCGATCGACCGTGCCGCTGCTGTCCTCTACTCGACGCCGGACCTCGCTCCCCACGTCCGCCGGGACGGCGCCGAACTTCTGCCCAGTCCAATCGACACTGCCGCTCTACCCCCATGGGGGCCAGCTGTTCGGCCGCGAGTGGTATTTCCGTCGCGATGGTCCGCGGTGAAGGGCTTGGATGTTCAGCTCGCCGTGGTGCGTCACCTGCGGGACTGGTGCGGACAGGACGTGGACCTTGTGGGCATCAACTGGGGTGAGGGTGCCCCCGCCGCGCGCACCGCCGGTGTCCGCCTCGTGGAGCGACTGCCGCACGTCGGCTTTCAGCAGCTGCTCTCGACCGCCCACGTTGCCGTGGGGCAGCCCACTGGCATGCTCGCGGTGAGCGAACTTGAGGCGCTCGGCATCGGCGTCCCCGTGGTCGCACCACTCAACCCGGTGTGGTATAACGACGGTGCGCCAGTCCCTCCCGTCGCAGGGGGGCTCGCGCTGGGGGAGGCGCACGCACTCCCCCCCCAGGACCGGGAGACCTCCCGCACTCCACCGCTGAGTCCGCACGAGGTGGACGAACTCGGAAGCTCGATCGGCGAGATAGTCCTTCGCACGCTCGAAGTCCCCGCGCTCGCTGAGGAGGTGAAGACGCGCCGCCTCTGGGTCGCATCGGAGCACGGAGTGGAGCGCGCCGTTGACCGGCTGGTCCAGCTGTACGAACGCATCATGGACAGCAGGCGGCATTAACAAGTGGCACGAATCCAAATTGCACGAATCGTGGTCACTTGTGAGCTGGCCTGCGGCCACGCGCCGGCGACCACCAAGAGCCACATCCGATCCACCGTGACCTGTTCCACGACGCCGCCCGCTGGTCGGGCGCCACGGTTGGCCACGCTGTTCGGGGTGTCACACTGCACGGGGACATGGCAGCCGTCTTGACGTATCACCTATCCCATGTGTCACTCTAATCACACTGGTGCCATTCAGGAGGAACTTCTCATGCGCACGACTGCTTCCACGGTGGTGGCCGCACTCCTTGCACTCCTCCTGACCGGTGGCCCACCCGCAGCGGCCACCGGATCCGTGGAATCCGATCCGGCATCCGAGGCGGGATCG
>RZYE01000259.1 GCA_009930425.1 Actinomycetota bacterium
GATCCGCCAGCTCCACAAGAGCTTCGACGAACTCGAGGTGCTCAAGGGCATCGACCTCACCATCGACCGGGGCGAGGTGGTGTGCGTCATCGGGCCCTCGGGCTCCGGGAAGTCCACCCTCCTCCGGTCCGTGAACCTGCTCGAGCGCCCGACCGGTGGCTCCATCCACATCGAGGGCATCGACATCCTGGACCCGGACGTGGACCTGGACGCCATCCGTGCCCGCATCGGCATGGTGTTCCAGCAGTTCAACCTGTTCCCGCACATGACCGTGCTGCGCAACCTCACCATCGCGCAGGAGAAGGTGCTCGGCCGGAAGCCCGCCGAGTCCCAGAAGATCGCCCGCGACATGCTCGAGCGGGTGGGCCTCTCCGACAAGGTGGACGCCCATCCCGCGCAGCTGTCCGGTGGCCAGATGCAGCGCGTGGCCATCGCCCGCTCGCTGTCGATGAACCCGGACATGATGCTCTTCGACGAGCCCACCTCGGCGCTCGACCCGGAGCTCGTGGGCGAGGTGCTCGCGGTCATGAAGGACCTCGCGCAGTCCGGCATGACGATGATGGTGGTCACCCACGAGATGGGCTTCGCCCGCGAGGTGGGGGACCGCCTCATCTTCATGGACGACGGCATGATCGTGGAGGAGGGGGAGCCGCGCGCCGTGCTGGCCGACCCGCAGCACGAACGAACCCAGGCGTTCCTCTCGAAGGTGCTGTAGCCCAGCCGCCAGGAGGGGTTCAGCCCGCCAGCAGTGAGTGCCTCAGGCGTCGAGGCGCGCCCCGATGGTGTCGACGATGCGGGCGAGTGCCGGCGTCGCGAGGCCGTGCCGCGCCGCCAGGTCGAGGAGGTGGGACCCCACCGCGTCCAGCTCGGTCGGCCCACCACGCCGGACGTCGAGCTGGAGGGAGGAGCGCATGGCCGGGTCGAACCGGTGGAGCTGGTCCTCCAGCACGTCCGGGGTGGTGGGGACGCCCTCGGCGGTGGCGAGGGTGGCGACGTCGTCGAGCAGCGCGGCGGTGAGGGCGGGGTCCTGGCGGAGGGCCTCCCCGAGCTGGCGGTCGGTGACGGTGGTGAGCAGGGCGAGGGGCGCGAGGAAGCGGAGCTTCGTCCACAGCACCTCGGCCTCGGTGCCGCGGCTCCGCGTCCGGACGCCTGCGGCCGCCAGTGAGCGCATCACCCGCCACTGGTCGGTGCCCGCGGGGCCGGTGACCATGCAGAAGGCGGACCGGTGGGCGATCGTGCCGTCGTCCAGGCGGGCGGCCTCGACCTGGATCGCGCCGCACGCCACGCGCGTCCCGCCGGGCTCGAGGGCGGCGTGCAGCAGGTCCGCGTGGGCCACCCCGTTGAGCACGGAGAGCACCTCGACAGGCTGGGCGGCAACGAGCCCCGGCAGCACGTCCGCCAGCCCGTAGCCCTTCACCGCGAGGATCACGGCGCTGCCGGGCGGGACCTCGGTGGCGGTGGCGACCTCGGCGTGGAAGCGGCCGAACTGGGCGGAGTTCGCGGTGAGGCCCTGGTCCGCGATCCGGCGCGCCGTCTCCTCACGGGCGACCACCGTGGTCTCGATGCCCGCGCGCCCGAGGAGGGCCGCGAGCAGGCCTCCCACCCCACCCGGTCCGACGACGCTGATCATGACACCCACCTTAGGTGGGAGGCCGCCGGGGTGACGAGAGGGGGAATGCCGGCCGCACGATTGGGAGGAATTGTGCGGCCGGCCACCCCCCTTGGAGCGGAGTGGGCGGGCGTCCAACCCTCTACTGGAACGCCCGCCCGTCGCCGTGAGACCAATTCAACCGCATCGCAAGCCCCCTGAACGCTGCTGGAGCCCATCACTACCTGCCATGGCAGGTAGCTGCCGCAGGTCTCAGCCGTGGTCGCGCGCGGCCCGCACCAGCTGGGCGCCGTAGCCGCCGCCGAACAGGGCGGCGTGGACGGCGAGCATGTGCAACTGGTGCAGTCCCACCCGCTCCCGCCAGCCCTCCGCCAGGGGTGACGCCTCGTCGTAGGCCGCGAGCGTGCGCTCGAGGAAGGGCGAGCCGAACAGGGCGAGCTCCGCGAGGTCGGTCTCGGCGTGCCCGCCGTGCGCGGCCGGGTCGATCAGTACTCCCGAGACCGTCCCGGGTGCGTCCGGGTGATCGTCCGACCACAGCACGTTCCCGCCCCACAGGTCCCCGTGCAGCCGCGCCACGGGCGGGCAGGCAGCCGGCTGGGGGGCGTCGAGGTCCCCGGCCTCGAGGCGGCGGAGGACCGTCTCGAGCACGCGGGCGTCACCGGCCGAGAGACTGCCACGGTCGCGCGCGAGGCGCACGTACGGCCGCACGCGCGACTCCGCGTAGAACGGGCCCCACGACGGCGCCGCCTCGGATGCGTTCCCGGCCACGGGGTGGGGGAGCTCAGCGAGGCGCGAGTCCGACGGCGCGAGCCCGTCAGGGCCCTGGCCGAACCACTGCGCGCCCGCGGCGTGCGTCGCGGCGAGTGCCCGGCCGAAGGCCTCGGCGGCAGCGGGGCTCGCACTGACGGTCCGCAACCGGCGGGTCTCGAGCCAGCCGGCACCGGTGGCGAGGAGGGGGACCACGAGGGCACCGCCGTCGGCGGCGGCGAGCCAGCGCAGGGAGGCGGCCTCGGAGGCGATGGCCGCGGGCGAGGCGGCCTTGCGGAACGCGGTCATGGCGCCAGTCTCGCAGGTGCCGGTGCTTCCTCCACAGGACGGGCCGGCGTCGATGGATCCACCGGCCGGCCGGGGGTGCCGCCCCGGAGCGTGAGCGCCCGCCTAGCCTCGGCAGGAGACGAGGGAGGAGTGGTCATGGTCGTCGATCCGGGCAGCGCGGTCGCAGGGGTGGCGGCGGCGCAGCACCAGCTGGACCGGGCGATGGAGGCACTCGCCGCCGCGGGCCCGGAACCGTGGCAGGGCACGGC
>RZYE01000260.1 GCA_009930425.1 Actinomycetota bacterium
TCGGGAAGGGCGCGGTGATCCCGCGCTCGGTCAGGCTGTCCACGAGCGCCAGGGGCACTCCGAGGGCAGCGAAGGGTGAGGTGGTACGGATGGGCATGGGTACTTCTTTCAAGGCTTCGTGGTCACCGCCGGCATCTCCGCTCACTCGTCATCGGCGGATCTCTCGCCCCGTCTCATGGGGGGATCAGCGCCGGCGCGGTGGCCGTGCAGTGCAGTGTCGGGGCGCCCGGTCGGGCGTCTCCCTGTGTCCCAGTCTCTCATGGATCGCTGGAAGGGGCGGCGCGGGGGTGTGGAGACGCGCGTCACGGGTGGCGGCTAGGCTGCGTGGCATGAATCCCACCGCCGCGATCCTCATCATCGGGGACGAGATCCTCTCCGGCCGGACGCGGGAGGCGAACGCCCACCACCTGGCCGGCGAGCTGACGCGGGTGGGCATCGACCTCAAGGAGATCCGGGTGGTCCCGGACGACCAGGCCGCGATCGTCGATGCCCTGAATGCGCTGCGGTCCGCGTACACGCACGTGTTCACCTCCGGCGGGATCGGACCGACCCACGATGACATCACCGCCGATGCCGTGGCCGCCGCCTTCGGGGTCCCCATCGGCATCCGGGAGGACGCGGCCACGATCCTGCGCGCGATGTACGCGCGGCGCGGCGTGACCCCGAACGCCTCCCAGATGCGTATGGCGCGCGTGCCGGAGGGGGCGCGGCTGATCGAGAACGTGCTCTCGGGGGCGCCGGGCTTCAGCGTGGGCAACGTCCATGTGATGGCCGGGGTGCCGAGCATCTTCCGGGAGATGGTGGCTGCCCTGCTGCCGGGCCTGGAGCACGGGCGGCCCCGGGTGGTGTGCGAGGTGCGCTTCGAGGTCCCGGAGGGGACGATCGCGGCCCCGCTCAGCGCGCTCGCGGCGGACTTCCCGGACCTGCAGATGGGGTCCTACCCGTTCCACGCCGAGGGCATCCGCGGCACGAACATCGTGATCAAGGGGTACGACCCGGCGCGCGTGGACGCCGCCTTCGCGAGGCTGGAGGAGGAGGTCCCGCGGGACTGAGGGAGTCCTACTCCTTCTTCATCCCGGACGCGGCTCCCGCGATGGCGGCAGCCGCCACCATGACCGTGGCGCCCGGGTTCTTCACGAGGGCCTTCCACCCGCCCTTGGCCTTGACCAGCTTCGGGGGTTCCGGCGGGTAGCCGACGATGGACGCCTGCGCGTTCCGCAACGGGCCGGCGACCCACTCGCGGGTGCCGGGATCCCTGGTGGCCGCGGCGAGGGCGAGCGCGATCCCGATGACCGCGAGGATCGCCGCCCGCCACAGCGAGCCGACGGCGAACAGGTCGTCCACCTCCACCGTGATGAAGTGGACCAGCACCCAGTAGACCACCACGAGCACGGCGCCTCCGATGGCGACCGTCCACGCGATCGCCGAGTGCTCCACGCTGATCGCCAGCGCCGCGCGCAGCAGCACCAGGATGAGCAGCGTGATCACCACCGCGTAGATCAGTGCCACCGCGATGCCGGCGAAGGAGGCACGCCCGATGTTCAGCAACCAGAACACGACCTCCGTGACCAGCGTGATCACGCCGACGGCGAGCCACGGGATCCCCGCCACCCTCCGGCCCCGGCGAACCTCGGTGTCCGTGACTCCCAGCGCGGCGAAGACGCGCTCGATCCGCTCCACTCCCATGGCATCAGGGTAGGCCGCGCGCCCACTTCGCGGATTCGGATTCACCGCGGCTCCCGGGCCGGAGGTCCGTTGCCGGGGCCGGGGCTCCGGGCGGACACTGGAGCACCGGAAAACCCAGGAGGAACGCATGAGGGCGCTGATCGTCGTCGAGTCCATGTTCGGCAACACCCGCGCGGCTGCGGACGCGGTCGCCGAGGGGGTGCGTGCGGCGGGCGCAGAGGCAGAGGTGGTGGACGTGACGCAGGCGCCGGAAGCGGTACCCGAGGGCGTGGACCTGGTGGTGATCGGCGGCCCCACGCACGCCTTCTCGATGACCCGCGAGTCCACCCGGAAGGATGCGCTCGCGAAGGCCGGGTCGCCCAACGGCGAGGCCAAGGCGGAGACGGGGATCCGGGAGTGGATCGCGGCGGCCGCCCCGGATGCGGGGGTCCGCGTGGTCACCTTCGACACCCGCGTCAAGAAGGCCTTCATCCCCGGCTCCGCCGCGAAGAGCGCCGCCAAGGCACTCGAGGACAGGGGCTTCGAGCACGCCGAGCGGGGCGAGACCTTCTGGGTGGAGGACACCCCCGGGCCGCTCAAGCCGGGCGAGGTGGAGCGGGCGCGGGAGTGGGGGCGGTCCCTCGTCTCGTAGGGCGGGCCCGCGAACGTCAGGCCGAGGCGTCGGCCCGCTCGACGTCGTCGCTGACGCCGCCCGCACGCACCGCGTGCCAGCGCCGCCACGCCACCCCGAGCGCCACGATCATGACGAGGAGGGGCGCCACCCACAACGGGGTGTCCGCGAAGAACCGGATGATGGCCACCTGGGCGTCGAACTCGAGGTCGGTGAGGTCCAGGCCGGGGATGGCGGAGAGGAGCCCGGCGGTGCCGTCGTAGCGGAGGAACAGCCACCCGACCACGATGAACAGCAGCCCCGCCACCAGGTTCGTGGTGTGCACCCGCAGCGGGCCGAGCGACAGGATCCGGCCGCGCACCCACTGGCGGTGGCCGATGTCGAAGCGCTCCCAGAGCAGCGCGAGCACGAACAACGGGATCGCCATCCCGAGCGCGTAGAACGCCATGAGGATCGCGCCATGCCCCGGGGTGGCAGAGGTGGCCGCCACGGTGAGGATTGCGCCGAGTGCCGGGCCGGAGCAGAAGCCGGCCAGCCCGTACACCGCACCGAGCGCGAACGTGGCGAGCCAGCTCACCCAGCCCGTGCCGCGGGAGGTGGTGGTCCACCCGGCGGA
>RZYE01000261.1 GCA_009930425.1 Actinomycetota bacterium
GTTCGACCTGCCACTCGACCCCGAACCCTGAGACCCAACCCTTAGGCTGAGGTTCATGGTGGACCCCGAGGCCTTCCTGCCGGTGTTCGAGAGCCCGGCCGACACGGACACGTTCCGGCTCCGTGTCGAGCGGTACGAGCCCGACCTCGTCGACAGCCTCCGGCGCGTGTACGGGGACCGGGCGGAGGAGCTGTACCAGCGCGTGCTCGGCATCATGGGCGCCGGGTTCGCCTCCCGCCCACGCGAGCTCCGCCTGCTCGACGAGGCCCGGCTGCTGCATCACGACTGGCTCCAACGCCCCGGGATGCTCGGCTACGTCGCCTACGCGGACCGCTTCGCCGGCACCCTCGCCGGGGTGGGGGACCACCTCGACCACCTCACCCGACTCGGGGTCACCTACCTCCACCTGATGCCGCTCCTGAAGCCGCGCGAGGGGGAGAACGACGGCGGCTACGCCGTCGCCGACTTCCGCGCCGTCCGTCCGGACCTCGGAACGATGGACGACCTGGAGGCGCTCGCGGCCCGCCTGCGGCAGCGGGGCATCAGCCTGGTGCTCGACCTCGTCCTCAACCACGTGGCCGCCGAGCACGAGTGGGCGCTGCGGGCCCGGGCCGGTGACCCGAAGTACCGCGCCTACTTCCACGTGTTCGGCGATCGCGAGCAGCCCGACGCGTTCGAACGCACCCTGCCCGAGGTGTTCCCCGACTTCGCGCCCGGCAACTTCACGTGGGTCGAGGAGCTGGGCGGCTGGGTGTGGACCACCTTCCACGCCTACCAGTGGGACCTCGACTGGTCGAACCCGGACGTGTTCTGCGAGTTCCTCGACATCATCCTGCACCTCGCCAACAAGGGCGTGGAGGTGCTGCGGCTGGACGCGATCGCGTTCCTCTGGAAGCGGCTGGGCACCGACTGCCAGAACCAGCCGGAGGTGCACCACCTGACGCGGGCGCTGCGCTCCGCGGTGCGGGTGGTGGCCCCCGCCGTCGCCTTCAAAGCGGAGGCCATCGTGGGGCCCACCGACCTGGCCGCCTACCTGGGCACGGGCGAGAACCACGGCAGGGTCTCGGACATGGCCTACCACAACAGCCTGATGGTGCAGCTGTGGAGCGCGCTCGCCAGCCGCGACACCCGGCTCACGGAGGTGGCGCTCTCGCGGATCCCCCCCAAGCCGACAACGGCGACGTGGGGAACCTACGTCCGCTGCCACGACGACATCGGGTGGGCCATCGGGGACGACGACGCCCGCCGGGCCCTCCTCGACGGGCACGCCCACCGCGTGTTCCTGTCCGACTTCTACGCCGGGTACTTCCCCGGCTCCTTCGCCCGCGGCCTCGTCTTCCAGCACAACCCGGCGACGAACGATCGCCGCATCTCCGGCACCTGCGCGTCCCTCGCCGGGCTCGAGGCGGCGGTGGAGGCCGGGGACGGCCACGCCGTCGACGAGTCGGTCCGCCGCATCCTGCTCCTCCACACCGCGATCATGGGCTTCGGTGGGGTCCCGTTGCTCTACATGGGGGACGAGCTCGCCCTGCTCAACGATCACTCCTTCGCCGAGGACCCTGATCACGCCCGTGACAACCGCTGGGTCCATCGCCCGCGCATGGACTGGGAGTTGGCCGCGCTGGCCACGGGGGAGGGCGCCTCCTCCGACGACGACGGCGCCGCCACCCATGCCGATGCGGCGCGCCGCGTGTTCGCCGGCCTGCGGCACGTCGCCGAGGTACGTGCCGCCACCCCGCACCTGCACGCCCGGACCGAGAGCCGTGTCATCTCGAGCCCGGACGCCCGATTGCTGATCCTGAAGCGGGACCACCCCCTGGGCGCGATGGTGCAGGTCTACAACGTGAGCGAGGACTGGGTGGAGCTGTCCTGCGGGATCCTGCGCGGGCACGTGGGACTGGTTGCCGACGAGCGCCTCAGCGGGTACGACTACTCCCTGGCCCCGTCCACTCTCACCGTGGAACCCTACGGTGCGCTCTGGCTGACGGCGAAGTAGGGCCGCCGAGAGCCCGGCGCCTGCGGGCGCGCATTCGTGGGTCCACCGCTATGGTGGGCCGCACCGGGCGTGCGGGGAGCCACACGCCCCCGGAGAGAAAGCGAGGTAGGACCCAATGCCCACTCCCATCGTGAACAAGGCAAGCGCAGTCTGGAATGGAGACCTCTTCAGCGGCTCGGGACGGACCACCCTCGAGACCTCCGGACTCGGCACCTTCGACGTCAACTGGAAGGCCCGGGCCGAGGAGTCCGGCGGGAACACCACTCCCGAGGAACTGATTGCCGCGGCGCACGCCGCCTGCTTCTGCATGGCGCTGTCGAACGAGTTGGCCGGCAACGACACCCCGCCCACCCAGCTCGACGCCACCGCCGAGGTCACCTTCGTGGCCGGCGAGGGGATCACCGGCGTCCACCTCACCGTGAAGGCCCAGGTGGAGGGCATCTCCGCAGATGACTTCGCCCGGATCGCCGACGCCGCCAAGTCCGGTTGCCCGGTCTCCCAGGCGCTGGCCGTGGACATCACGCTGGGCGCCGAACTGGCCTGACGCCGGACGCCGCGCCAGCCGGACGCCGCGCCAGCCTGACGCGGACCCGAGGCGGATCAGCCGAAGTCGGTGGAACTGACGAGCGGCTGGTCCGCCTCGATCGCTGCCACGATGCGTTCGGCGACCACCTCCGGCTCGAGTCCCTGCGGCAGGCGGGGCGCCGTCCCGGCCAGCGGTCGGGTGGCGAGGCCGGTCTCGGTGTGCGGCGGCTGGACGTCGCACACCAGCACGCCTGCCCGGCGGAGTTCCTTCCGGAGCGCGGCGAGTCCAGCGGCCGCGGCCGCCTTCGACGCGGAGTAGGCCGCCATGCCCGGCATGGGGGTGGCCGCCACCATGCCGGAGATGTTGACGAGGAAGCCCTTGCTC
>RZYE01000262.1 GCA_009930425.1 Actinomycetota bacterium
GCGACGTCGAAGTCGAGGTAGAGGTGGGCGGTGCGGGGGCGGAACGCCAGTTCTCCCGCCAACCGGCGCAGCGCGCGGTCGGCTGCCGAGCCCTGCTCGGGTCCGAGCCAGGTGGCCTCGGCGAGGTCCATCACTGACAGCGGGGTCGGGGAGGAGGCCGGGAGGACCACCACCCACGGTTCGTCGAAGAAGGGGACGTCTCGCACCCCCACGGGAACCACCTCCGGGGAGGAGACGTCGTGCTCGATCACGAGCAGGTCGAGCTCGCCCCGCCGCAGGGCCCGACGGCCGTGCTCCTCCGCGACCTCCCGGATGACGAGCTGGATGCCGGGATGCTCGGCGGCCAGCCCGGCGAGCATGGGCACGAGGATCGCACGGATCGCGGTCTGGAAGGCGCCGACCGTCACGGTGCCGGACACGCCGCCCCCGAGCCCGCCGAGGGCCCGGCGTGCGTCCCCGAGCTCCGCCTCCACGCGCTCGGCCGTCTCGGCCAGGATCTTGCCAGCCGGTGTCAGGACGGCTCCGGCCGGCTGACGGTCCAACACCCGCAGGCCTGTCTCCTCCTCGAGTCTCGCGATCTGCTGCGAGACGGCGGAAGGGCTGATCCGGAGGGTATCCGCCGCCGCAACCACTCCTCCTGCCCTGCTGACGGCAAGGAGGATGCCAAGCCGGCGTGTGTCGATCTCCATGAAGCAGAACTGTATCCCGTATCCGCGTTTGTTCGATTGCACTTCATGGATGAAGGGCTCACGATGGTGCACGTGAACGAACTGCTGTCGACTCTCGTGGGCCTCATCGGATGGGTGGGGGCGGCCGTGACCATCGGCGCCTACGCCCTCGTGACGAACGGGCGCGTCAGCCCCAGCTCGCTGGCCTACCAGGGGCTCAACATCGGCGGGGCCGCGGCCCTCGCCCTGAGCGCGACGGCGAGCGGCGCCTGGCCGTCGGCCGCGACAAACCTCATCTGGGTGGCCATCGGCGTGCAGGCGATCCTGTCCCTCAAGCACGTGGCAGTCGGTCACCTCGCCGCCCGTGCCGCGCGGCACGTCCGCCGCCTCGTCGACGACGTCGCCCACGACTCCACGCCCGCCGCCGTCCCGGTGCCGGTCGGCGCCCTCCCCGCCCCGCTGCGCTGACCCGACTTGTCCCGCGGCCCGGCGGCCGGGGAGAGTGGAGGCATGGCAGCAGTACGCGGTGACGTCCCCCATCAGCGTCCCTGGGAGGAGGTCGTCGGGGACCTCGAGGTCGATCCGGACCACGGCCTGACCGAGTCCGAGGCACGGCGGCGCCTCGAGCGCGACGGGCCCAACGAGCTCCGCTCCGCCCCGCCGGTGCCGTTGTGGCGCCGCATCCTCGCCCAGTTCCGCGACCCGCTCGTCATCCTGCTGCTGGTGGCCATCGTCATCTCGGTGGCGGCCTGGGTGGTCGAGGGGGCGGCGGGTGTCCCCGTGGACGCGATCGTGATCGCCGTCATCGTCCTCCTCAACGCGGCCATCGGATTCGTCGAGGAGGCGCGTGCGGAGGACGCCGTCGCCGCCCTCGCGTCGATGACCGCCGCGAACTCCACCGTGGTGCGGGAGGGCCGGCTCGTCACGATCCCGTCCGCGGACCTCGTGATCGGGGACGTCCTCGTGCTGGCGGAGGGCGACGCGATCGGCGCGGACGCACGGATCCTGGCGGCCACCGGGCTGAAGGTCCAGGAGGCGTCGCTCACCGGCGAGTCCGAGGCCACGGAGAAGTCCGCCGCGGCGCTCGCGGCGGACACCGCCCTCGGCGACCGCCGCAACATGGTCCACAAGGGCACGGGGGTGGTGCAGGGCGTGGGCCGCGCCGTCGTCACGGCCACCGGGATGGACACGGAGATGGGCGCCATCGCCGGCCTCCTCGAGAGCACGGAGTCCGAGCCCACGCCGCTGCAGCGGGAGATCGCGGCGGTCTCGAGGTCGCTCGGCATCATCGTCGTGGTGATCGCGGTCGTCGTGATGGCGGCCGTCGCCCTCCTCAACGGCGTCTCCACCGCCGAGGAAGCGGTGACGGTCCTCCTGCTCGGCGTCTCGCTCGCGGTCGCGGCCGTTCCCGAGGGCCTGCCGGCGATCCTCTCCCTCGTGCTCGCCATCGGCGTGCGGGTCCTCGCGCGGCGCAATGCGGTGATGAAGTCCCTGCACTCGGTGGAGACGCTCGGCTCCGCCTCCGTCATCTGCTCCGACAAGACGGGCACGCTGACGCGCAACGAGATGACCCTGCGCACCGTCGTCACCCCGCTCGGGCGGGTGGACCTCGACGGGATCGGGTACCGGCCGGAGGGGAGTGCGAATGTCGCGGACGCGGACGACCCGCGCGCAGCCGAGCGGGCCGCCAGCCGTGTCCTCGTCACCGGTGCCCTCGCCAACAACGCCCAGCTCACGCACGACGCCGACGACGGCTGGTCCATCGAGGGCGACCCCACCGAGGCCGCGTTCCTCGTGGCGGTCCGGAAGGTCGACGGCGCCCACGAGCGCCTCGAGCTGTACGACCGCGAGGGGGAGATCCCCTTCGACTCCCAGCGCAAGCGCATGTCCACCCAGGTGACCCACCGCAACGGGCACCGCCGCCTCTTCACCAAGGGCGCTCCCGACGTGCTGCTCGAGCGGTGCACCCACGTCCTCGTCGGCGACGACGTCCGTGCCCTCGACGCCGACGGCCGCGCCCGGGTGCTCGCCGACGTGGAGGAACTCTCGGGACAGGCGTTCCGCACCCTGGCGGTCGCCTACCGCGACCTCGCCGACGACGAACTCACCGAGGCAGGCGAGCTGGACGAGAGCGCGGAGCGGGACCTGGTGCACCTCGGCGTCGTCGGGATCATGGACCCCCCGCGCGAGGAGGTCGCCGACGCGATCGCCGACGCCCACCG
>RZYE01000263.1 GCA_009930425.1 Actinomycetota bacterium
CGCACGCCGCGGTTCATGGAGTACATGAAGCGCTACACCGATGCGCCGTTCCTCGTCCGCCTCGAGAAGCGCGACGGTGCCCACGTCCCCGGCAAGTTCCTCACTGCGGCCGACCTCGGTGGTGACCTCGCCGCGAAGGAGAACGCGGCCTTCCGTGCCCTCGTCCTGAACAGCGACGGGAAGCCGGTGGACCCGGGCGGGACCCTCGCCGACCGCTTCGGCCCCGAGGGCATGGGCAAGTGGAACCTGGAACTCGCCGGCGTGGACCCGGTGCTGTCCGTCCAGGACCTCGCCGGTTCCAAGGGGATCCTCGGCTTCGGCGGTGCGAAGACTGCCGAGGTTCTCCTGCCCCGGTTCGACCTCACAGAAGCCGCCCCGAACGGCTCCATCGGTGCCGGCATCGTGCGCCGTGGCGTGCCGGTGAAGGAGATCGGCGGTCACCTCGTCACCACCGTCTACGACCTGATGCTCGCGCAGTACGCGGTGAAGCGGAAGGGTCTGCCAGGTGAGTGGCCGACCGGGTACGACGACGCCTCCACCCCGGGGACCCCCGCGTGGCAGGAGGAACACACGGGGGTGCCGGCAGCGGCCGCCATCCGCATCGGACGCGAGTTCGCGCAGAACGCCGTCGACTCCGACGGGCGCTCGATGATCGTGATGGGCGCCGGGACCAACCACTTCTACCACTCGGACGAGATCTACCGGACCTTCCTGGCCCTCACGACGATGACCGGATGCCAGGGAGTGAACGGCGGCGGCTGGGCGCACTACGTCGGCCAGGAGAAGGTCCGCCCGATCACCGGTTGGTCGCAGTACGCGATGGCCCTGGACTGGCAGCGGCCCGCCCGCCAGATGATCACCACCGGGTACTGGTACCTCAACACCGACCAGTGGCGGTACGACGGCGCCAAGGCCGATCGAGTGGCCTCTCCGCTCTCGGAGGGCTCCTTCGCCGGGATGACGACGGCGGACACGGTGGTCGAGGCGTCGCGGCGGGGCTGGATGCCCTCCTACCCGACGTTCGATCGCAGCCCGCTGCTGCTCGGAGCCGAGGCCGCCGACGCGGGCAGGGCGCCGGCCGAGTACGTCGTCGAGGAACTGAAGGCGGGACGCCTGCGGTTCGCCGCCGAGGACCCGGATGCGCCGGAGAACTTCCCCCGGATCCTCGCCTCGTGGCGCACCAACCTGTTCGGCAGTTCGGCCAAGGGCGCCGAGTTCTTCATGCGGCACCTCCTGGGCACCGACAACGCGGTGCAGGCGAAGGAGGTCGGCGAGGAGTCCCGCCCGCGGGAGATGGTGTGGCGCGACGAGGCCCCCGTGGGCAAGCTCGACCTGCTGTTCACGGCCGACTTCCGCAACACCTCGACCACCCTGCTGTCCGACATCGTGCTGCCGGCGGCCACCTGGTACGAGAAGCACGACCTCTCCTCCACCGACATGCACCCCTACGTGCACACCTTCAACGCGGCGATCGACCCGCCGTGGGAGGCACGGACCGACTTCCAGATCTTCCAGACACTGGCGGCGCTCGTGTCGGAGATGTCGGTGACCCATCTCGGAACCCAGACGGACGTCGTCGCCGCGCCTCTCATGCACGACACGCCCGACGAGCTCGCGACGCCGCACGGCACCGTGACGCCGTGGGCGGAGACCGAGCTGAAGCCGGGTGTGACGATGCCGAAGCTGGTGCCGATCGAGCGCAACTACACCCAGATTCTCGCGAAGTTCAACACCCTGGGCCCGCTAGTGGACAAGCTGGGCATGGCGACCAAGGGCGTGGCGTTCAACCCCGATGAGGAAGTGCGCTACCTCGCCTCCCGGAACGGCGTCGCCGAGGGAGGGCCGGGCAAGGGCCGCGCCCTCCTCGACACTGACCTCAAGGCGGCGGAGATGGTGCTGGCCCTCTCCGGCACCACGAACGGGCGGCTCGCGACCCAGGGATTCCGGAACCAGGAGAAGAGGACCGGAACGCGGATGGCGGACCTCTCCGAGGAGCAGGAGGCCACGAGGATCACCCTGGCGGACGCGCAGGCCCGCCCGATGCCCGTGGTCACGTCTCCCGAGTGGTCGGGTTCGGAGCACGGCGGGCGGCGCTACTCCGCCTTCGTGATCAACGTCGAGCGCAAGAAACCGTGGCACACGCTCACCGGCAGGCAGCACTTCTACCTGGACCACGACTGGATGCGGGACATGGGGGAGAACTTCCCCATCTTCCGGCCGCCGCTCAACCTCCATCAGCTGTACGGTGAGCAGGCACCCGGCACCGTCGGGACCAACGCGGCCGGACAGGCGGAGGTCGCGGTCCGGTACCTGACGCCCCACAACAAGTGGGCGATCCACTCCCAGTACTTCGACAACCTCCACATGCTGTCCCTCTCGCGGGGCGGCCAGGTGGTCTGGATGTCCCCGGCGGACGCCGCGAAGGTCGGGGTGCGGGACAACGACTGGATCGAGGCCTACAACCGCAACGGGGTGGTCGCGGCCCGCGCCATCGTCTCGCACCGCATCCCCGAGGGAACGGCCTACATGTACCACGCCTCCGAGCGGACCGTGGGCACGCCCGTCACCGAGACGTCAGGCAAGCGCGGCGGCATCCACAACTCGCTGACGCGCATCGTCGTCAAGCCATCGCACTTCGTGGGCGGATACGCGCAGCACTCCTACGCGTTCAACTACATCGGCCCCACCGGAAACCAGCGTGACGAGGTCACGGTCATCCGCCGCCGCAGCCAGGAGGTTGAATTCTGATGAAGGTCATGGCACAGATCGCGATGGTCATGAACCTCGACAAGTGCATCGGGTGCCACACGTGCTCCGTCACGTGCAAGCAGGCGTGGACCAACCGCGCCGGCACCGAGTACGTCTGGTTCAACAAC
>RZYE01000038.1 GCA_009930425.1 Actinomycetota bacterium
GCCCGGTGGTCGTCAGCCGGTCAGTGCGTGCTCGTCGACCCGTCCGCGAGCTGTCGGGCGATCTCGCGACAGGTCTCGATGTCCGGCCCGCCGTCCCGGGGGAACAGGACGGCCCTGTAGTAGCGCAGCTCCGCGATCGACTCGAGGATGTCGGCGAGGGCCCGGTGTCCTCCGGTCTTCTCCGGCGAGGCGAAGTAGGCGCGGGGGTACCAGCGCCGCGCCAGCTCCTTGATCGAGGAGACATCGATCACGCGGTAGTGGAGGTGCGAGACCACCTCCGGCATGTTCCGCTCGAGGAAGACGCGGTCCGTCCCCACCGAGTTCCCGGCGAGTGGCACCTTCCGCGCGTTGGGGACGTGGCGGCGGAGGTAGTCCATCACCTGCCGCTGTGCCTCCTCCATGCTCAGGCCGTGCCCGAGCTCGTCGAGCAGGCCGGAGGTGGTGTGCATCTGGCGGACCACGTCCACCATCGACTCGAGTGCGGCGGCCGGCGGGGCGATGAGGACGTCGATCCCGGCGTCGACGGCGTTGAGCTCCGAGTCCGTCACGACGACCGCGACCTCGATCAACGCGTCGGTCTCCACGTCGAGTCCCGTCATCTCACAGTCGATCCAGACGATCGCGTCCTTGGGGGTGTTCACGCGCCCAGAGTAGTTCGCGCCACCGACCGCGGCCGAATCGGCGCCCCCAGCAGGACTCGAACCTGCAACCGTCGGATTAGAAGTCCGGTGCTCTGTCCATTGAGCTATGGGGGCGGGTGCACCCAGTCTACGGCCCGTCGCGGCAAGTCAATCGTGCGGCCCACGGCGCGCGCGCTTGGACGCCTGTCCCCGAACAGGCACTCTTGACCCGTGGGAAGTCGAGCGGTGGGTGCGGGGGTCACGCGGCCTTCGGAGGCCTCGCCTCCCCTCCTCCACCTGCTGCACGACATCCACCGGGACGTCTCCTCGATCGTCTTCCCCTTCGACGTCCCGGGGGCCCCGCACATGCGGGAGGTGCGGGCTCGCGTCACAACGCAGGTCCAGTCACATCTCCTGCCCCGCCTCGCAGACGATGCCACTCCCGCGGTGGTGGTCCTCGGCGGCTCCACCGGGGTCGGTAAGTCGACCCTGTTCAACAGCCTCGTGGGCAGGGAGGCCTCGGCCGCCGGGGTGCTTCGCCCCACGACCCGCCGTGCGGTCATCGCCCACCACCCGGCCGTCCACCAGGTGCCGTTGCGGGACCTCGCCGACGCCGTCGCCACGACCAGCGTTCCGCCCGGCCTCGTGGTGCTCGACGCTCCCGACATGGACTCGCTCGAGGAGTCGAACCGCGCGATGGCGGACAGGCTGCTCGAGGCCGCCGATCTCTGGCTCTTCGTCACGTCCGCCTCCCGGTACGGGGACCGGATCCCGTGGGCCAACCTCATCCGGGCCCGCGACAGGGGCCTGCAGGTGGGGGTCGTCCTCAACCGGGTCCCCGCGGTCGCACGGACAACCGTGCGTGCCGACCTCCTCGGAATGCTGGACCGGATCGGGCTCGGCTTCGCGCCGTTGTTCCTGATTCCCGACGTATCCCCGCACAGCGGCCCGCTGCCCGAGCCGATGGTCGCAGAGCTGAAGGGGTGGCTCACGGCCGCGTCCGGCCGCCACCAGGCCCGGGCCATCATCAAGCGGACCACCGCAGGGGCCTGGACCGCACTCGGAGAGGCCCTGGAGCAACTGGCGGTCGGAGTGGACGAGCAGGCGGGCGTCGCGCGGGGGCTGCGAGCCGGGACGCGGGCAGCGACGCGTGGTCCGGAGGAGGACATCGCGCGCGCCCTCGCGGCCGGTGACTGTGCCGTCGGAGCCCCGACGACGCGCTGGCTCTCCCTCGCCTCAACCGGCGGTCCGCTCGAGCCGCTCGTCGGCCGCGGGCCGGTCCGGGCCGGACTCCGGGGCCGGGCACGGTCGGCTCGTACCGTCGCCGCTGCGACGCTGGCCGCCGATGCCGTCGACGCCGTCACCGCCCTGCTCGCCGACGCGCTCCATGACGCCTCACGGACCGTCCAGCGCGCGTGGCGTGATTCCGACGCCCTTGCTCTCCTCGACGGTGCCGAGGTGCTCGACTCCGACCAGGCGGGCGAGCGGGCCCGCGCGGCCACGGCCTCCTGGCGCGGACTCGTCGGTGGCCTGCTCGACTCCGGCGGCATCCAGCCCTCGGGACGGGCGACCGCGGCACTCGAACCGTCCGGCCTCGCGGACCTCGTGATCGCGGGCGCGATCGGCGTGGTGGGCGCGCGCGACGCCGCCACTCATCTCCTGGGCCACGAGACGATCTGCGAGGAGGCACGCGCGGCGCTCATCGACGTGGCGAGGGAAGCGGTGCGATCGGCCGCCAGTCCGTACCTCGCGGTGCTCCAGGCACTGCCCACCGCGGACCACGCCGCACGGTTGCGCGTCCGCGCCCAGGAACTCAGGAGTCAACTCGATGCGCTCTGACATCAGCGTGGCCTTCCGCGCGGTTCGTGATGCGGTGGCGCTCGGCGGAGCGGAACTCGGTGACACCGGACCGGCGCTGCGGGAGATCGCCGAGGCCGAGGCACGCCACCGGATGACCGGCAACCACACCGTGGCCGCACTGGTCGGCGGGACGGGATCGGGGAAGTCGACCCTCTTCAATGCCCTCAGCCGCTCCAGCCTGGCCGACCCGGGGCACGCCCGGCCCTCGACACGTCAGGCCAGCGCGTGCGCATGGGGTCGGCGTGCGGACGAACTGCTCGACCACCTCGAGGTGCCGCACGCGCGCCGGATGTTCCAGGACTCACTGCTCGAGCGCGAGGGGCTCCGTCCGCTCGACGGGCTCGTGCTCCTCGACCTCCCCGACCACGACTCCGTGGAGGAACTGCACGCCGCCCAGGTGGACAGGCTCCTCCCGGTGGTCGACCTCCTCATCTGGGTGGTGGACCCGCAGAAGTACGCCGACCACATCCTCCACGAGGTCTACCTCCGGAGCCTCACCGTTCGCTCGGACGCCATGGTGATGGTGCTCAACCAGACGGACACGCTCGACGCGGAGGGGCGCGAGGCCGTCGCGGCCGACATCAGGCGGCTCCTGGCCGAGGAGGGGCTCGGCCAGGTGCCGGTCCTGCTCACCTGCGGATTGACGGGAGAGGGCGTGGACGTGGTGCGCGACCTGTTGGCGGACTCCGTGCAACAGGAGTCGACGGCGGACAGGACTGCCGGTGCCGCCCTCGACGGGATCGCGCGCACCCTCCTGCGGCGGGTGGGGCCGCCCGCGGCGCCACTCGGCGAGGACATCCTCGGCCGGACCGTCGACGAACTGATGCGAGCCACGGGCGTGGAGGCGGTGGCGGCGTCGATCGGTACGGCGGTGGCGCGCTGGCGCGGCGGTGCCCTCGCCCAACCGCAGAGGCCGTCGCGGGCCGCGGTCGCCGCGATCGGCTCGCACTGGGCGGTTCGCGCGAAGGCCGACCTCCCCGCGTCCTGGTCACAGGCAGTGGACGGTGCGCTTCCCAGCGTCGAGGAACTCGGGGAGCGGTCCGAGGCCGCCGTGACCTCCGTCCCGCTCCCGCCCGTCGCGGTGCCACGCGCCCGGGCGCTCGCATGGGCAGGGGTCAGCGCCGGCATCGCGGCGGTGGCGCTGCTGGTCACAGGACTCGCACTCTCGTGGCCGGCCGCGTGGACTCTTGGAACCCCCGCCGTGCTGGCCGTGGTCGCCGCCTCCCTGCTCGTCTCCGCCCGGGCATCCAGGAGGACCGTGGCCCAGCAGCGGGCCGGTGCCTACGAGCAGGATGTCCGCGCCGCACTGCACGCCACCGCCGCCGACGTGCTGGCGGAACCCACGCGGGCGGTCCTCGACCGCCACTCGCGGGTGGGTCAGGCGCTCGCGGGAGTGCTGCGCCCATCCACAGGTGAGGCCGGCGCAACGGTTTCCACCGATTGAGGACTGCCACCGGCGGCGAGCACCGGTGGGCGGGCATGCTCTCACCCAGCCGCACGGTGCGGCGAGAACTGGAGGGGACCCATGTCCAACGAGACCCACATCACCATCCGCGGCAACCTCGGCGCGCAGCCTGTCCTGCACACCGGCCCCTCCGGGGGCAAGGTCGCACGCTTCGACGTCGCCGTCTCCGTGGCCCGCTACCTGCGCGAGACGGAGACCACCGATGTCCGTCCCCCGCAGTGGTTCGCGGTGAAGGCCTTCGGCCAACTGGGGGAGAACGTCTGCGAGTCCACGAACAAGGGGACGCCCGTGATCGTCCGCGGCGAACTCGTCACCGAGTACTGGACGGACGCCGCCAACCAGGAGCACTCGCGCCAGGTGGTCCGTGCCGATTCGGTCGGCATCGACCTGCGGAACGGCACGGCGCGCTACATGAAGGTCATGCGGAACTCGCCGGAGGCAGAGGCGGCGGACGCGCCACGGGACGCCGTCGACGTGAGTGGAGCCACGGAACTGGAGGAGGACGAGCCGGCGCCCTACGCCGTCGTCGGTGACACCCCACCCTTCTGAGGTGCCGCCCTTGGAGGGCGTCGGGGCCACTGTGGCACACTGGAGGGCGCGTCCTCACGCGATTGAAATCCATCACCCAAGCTCCGGGGAGAGTCGTGGCCGAATACATCTACTCCATGGTCAAGGCGCGCAAGGCGCACGGAGACAAGCTGATCCTGGACGACGTCACCATGGCGTTCCTGCCCGGCGCCAAGATCGGCATGCTCGGCCCGAACGGCGCCGGCAAGTCCACGATCCTGAAGATCATGGCGGGCCTCGAGTCGCCCTCCAACGGCGAGGCCCGCCTGACTCCGGGGTACACGGTCGGGATCCTGCTGCAGGAACCGCCGCTGAACGAGGAGAAGACGGTCCTCGGCAACGTCGAGGAGGGCGTCGCCGAGATGAAGGCGAAGCTCGACCGCTTCAACGAGATCGGGGAGGAGATGGCCTCCCCGGACGCGGACTTCGACGCCCTGATGGACGAGATGGGCAAGCTGCAGACCGAGATCGATGCCGCCAACGCCTGGGACCTCGACGCCCAGCTCGAGCAGGCGATGGACGCGCTCCAGCTCCCGCCGGGGGACGCCGACGTGTCGATCCTGTCCGGTGGCGAGCGCCGCCGGGTGGCGCTCTGCAAGCTGCTGCTCGAGCAGCCGGACCTCCTGCTGCTCGACGAGCCGACCAACCACCTGGACGCGGAGTCCGTGCAGTGGCTCGAGCAGCACCTGGCCAGCTACCCGGGGGCGGTCATCGCGGTGACCCACGACCGGTACTTCCTCGACCACGTGGCAGGCTGGATCGCCGAGGTGGACCGTGGGCGCCTCTACCCGTACGAGGGGAACTACTCGACCTACCTCGAGAAGAAGTCGCAGCGGCTCCAGGTGCAGGGCAAGAAGGACGCGAAGCTCGCCAAGCGATTGAAGGACGAGCTGGAGTGGGTACGGCAGAACGCGAAGGGTCGCCAGGCGAAGTCCAAGGCACGCCTCGCCCGGTACGAGGAGATGGCCGCGGAGGCGGAGCGGACCCGGAAGCTCGATTTCGAGGAGATCCAGATCCCGCCCGGTCCACGGCTCGGTTCCGTGGTCATCGAGGCGGAGAAGCTGCGCAAGGGCTTCGGGGACCGCTCGCTGATCCGGGACCTCAGCTTCTCGCTGCCACGCAACGGCATCGTGGGCATCATCGGCCCGAACGGGGTGGGGAAGACCACCCTGTTCAAGACCATCGTGGGACTCGAACCGCTCGACGGCGGCGACCTCAGGATCGGAGAGACGGTCAGGATCAGCTACGTCGACCAGACGCGCGCCGGCATCGACCCCGACAAGTCGCTCTGGGAGGTCGTGTCCGACGGACTCGACTTCATCAAGGTGGGACACGTCGAGATGCCGTCCCGGGCCTACGTCTCGGCCTTCGGGTTCAAGGGCCCGGACCAGCAGAAGCCCGCCGGCGTGCTCTCCGGCGGTGAGCGCAACCGCCTGAACCTCGCCCTCACCCTCAAGCAGGGCGGGAACCTCCTGCTCCTCGACGAGCCGACGAACGACCTGGACGTCGAGACGCTGGGTTCGCTCGAGAACGCGCTCCTCGACTTCCCCGGGTGCGCGGTGGTCATCACCCACGACCGCTGGTTCCTGGACCGGGTCGCCACCCACATCCTCGCGTGGGAGGGCACCGACGAGCAGCCCGACAAGTGGTTCTGGTTCGAGGGCAACTTCGAGTCCTACGAGCAGAACAAGGTGGAGCGACTCGGCATCGAGGCGGCGCGACCGCACCGGGTGACCTACCGGAAGTTGACCAGGGCCTGACGATGAGGCTCGTGGTCCCCATCACCGTGCGCTGGGCGGACCTCGACGCGTACGGGCACGTCAACAACGCCGCCATGCTCCACCTCCTCGAGGAGGCGCGGGTGGCGGTGTTCTGGCACGGCCGGCACCTCCCCGAGGACCACTCCGGCCCGCCCAGACGCACGGACACGGCCACGTTCGTCGCCCACCAGGAGATCGAGTACCTCGCCCCGCTGGGGTATCCCACGGAGCCGATCCCGGTGAGCCTGTGGATCTCGAAGCTGGGAGGCGCGAGCGTCGAGGTCTGCTACGAGGTCCCCACCCTGGACGGCGGCACCGCGGCCCGGGCGCGGACGACCATCGTGATGATGGACACCGCCACCGGCCGGCCACGCCGCATCACCGAGGACGAGCGTGCCCTCTGGTCCCGGTTCACGGACGAACCGGTCAGGTTCCGGCGCGGTTGAGGACTCAGCCCGGCTGGACCCGCACCATGCCCTCCTGGGCGGTGGTGGCCACCAGGTGCCCGTCCCGCGTGTAGATGCGAGCGGTCCCGAGGCCCCGTCCCCCCTGGGCCGAGGGGGAGTCCTGCACGTACAGCAGCCAGCGCGAGACGTCGACGGGCCGGTGCCACCACATGGCGTGGTCGAGGCTCGCGACGCTGAGCCCGCCCAGCCAGCTCAGTCCGTGGGCACGGAGCACCGGCTCCAGCATCACCTGGTCGCAGGCATAGGCGAGCAGTGCCCGGTGGAGGCACTGTGGGGTGCGGTCGGGGAGGGGTTGGCGGGTCCGCATCCAGAGCATCTGGGTGTACTGCCGCTCCTCGGCAGGGGCGAGGTAGACCGGTTGCTCCACGTGCCGCAGGTCGAAGGCCCCGAGCCGCAGGAGCATGCGGGCGGCGGGATGGTCGACCGAGGCGAACAGGTCCGCCACGCTCGGCAGCGTCTCCGGGTCGGGGGCAGCGGGTGCCGCCACCTGGTGATCGATCCCCGGTTGGTCGAGTTGGAACGAGTAGATCATCGAGAGGATCGGCGTGCCCCGCTGGAGGGCGTGGGTACGCCGCGTGGAGAACGATCTCCCGTCGTGGAGCACCTCGACCGAGAACTCGATCGGCTCCTGCGTGCTCCCTGGGCGCAGGAAGTACCCGTGCATGGAGTGCGGCAGGCGCATCCCCACCCGCTCGCGGTCGACCGTGGAGGCTGCGGCGATGAGCGCCTGGGACATGACCTGGCCGCCGTAGACGCGGTTGTTCCACTCGGGCAGCGACACCCCGGAGAACGTGGTCTCGCCGGTCCTCGTCAGGTTGAGGACCTGCAGGACGTGCTGCAGGGGCTGGTCGTCCACCTGGGGGAGCGGGAGGATGCGCTCGTTCACTGGTCCTCCTCGGTGGTCTGCACGGCGAACGCGGCCCGCTTCAGATGGTCCCACACGTGACCATCGGGCGCCTCACAGCCCGAGCTCCTCGAGGACGGGCAGCTCCCTGCGGACGGTGGCACGGGCGTCCGCGGCGCTCTCGCAGGCGAGGGCGAGCCCTGCGAGCCGCTCGCACGTCGCGCGGGTGGTGCGGCCCAGCACGGCACCGACGGCTCCCAGGGACCGTGGTGCCATCGACAGGCTCGACGCCCCGAGTCCCACGAGGACGACGGCGAGGGCCGGGTCAGCCGCAGACTCGCCGCTCACCCCGACCGGGCGGTCCTGCAACTGCCCCGCCCGGCAGGTGGCCTCCACGAGTTGCAGGACGGCCGGATCCCACGAGTCCGCGAGGGCGCCGAGCTGGCCCACCATCCGGTCCGCCGCGAGGGTGTACTGGGTGAGGTCGTTCGTGCCGATCGACGCGAAGTCCGCGCGCGCCAGGATCTGCCCGGCGTGCAACGCGGCCGAGGGCACCTCGATCAGCACGCCCGCCGTGCCCAGCCCTGCGGCGTGGGCCCGCGCGACGAACTCCTCGGCCTCCGCCACGGTCGAGACCATCGGGGCCATCACCCACACGTCGGCCCGATTCGCGGCTGCCGCCCGCGCGATCGCGGCGAGCTGGCCGTCCAGCACCTCGGGGTCCCGGGCCGCCGTGCGGTAGCCGCGGACCCCGAGGGCGGGGTTCGGTTCCGGGACGTGGTGGAGGTAGCGCCGTGGGGTGTCCGCCCCTGCGTCGAGGGTCCGCACCACGACCCTGCGCCCGGGGAACCGCGCGAGGAGCGCACCGTAGGCCGCCGCCTGGAGTTCGGGTTCGGGTTCCCGGGTCGCGTCGAAGAAGGACTCCGTCCGGAGCAGGCCGATGCCCTCCGCCCCCGCGCGGAGGGCGGCCTGCGCGCCGTCGTCGTCCCCCACGTTCGCGAGCAGCTCCACGCGGTGCCCGTCGGCGGTCCGGCCGGGGCCATCGAGGCGGGGCAGGCGGGACGCGGGCCGCGTGAATTCGGTGACGTCCACGGCTCCCACCCGCACCGTGCCCCTGGAACCGTCCACGCCGACGACGTCGCCGTCCCGGATACCGGCGAGCTGCCCGCCGAGCCCCACCACCGCCGGGATTCCCAGGTCACGAGCGAGGATCGCCGTGTGGGAGTTCGGCCCCCCCATCGCCGTGACGATCGCGAGGACCACGGAAGGGTCGAGGGTGGCGGTGTCCGCGGGACTCAGGTCCTCGGCGACCAGGACGTGGGGCCCGTGGTGGTCCGGGAGACCGGGCACGGGAGTCCCCGTCAGGCGCGCGACCAGGCGGTTGCGGACGTCCCGCACGTCGACCGCGCGTTCGGCCATGAGGCCCCCGCGAGCCTCGAAGGCGGATGCGATCGACTCCGCGGCCTGCCAGACAGCCGGTGCGGGCGCGAGGTTCTGCTCGGCCATCAACGTCCGCGCCGACTTCAGCAGGGCGGGATCCGTCGCGACCGTGGCGGTCATCTCGAGGATCTCCCGCGATGGGCCGCTCACCCGGCCGGCGCGCTCCCGGAGTCCGGCGGCGACCTCCTCGGCGGCGGCCCGGACCAGCGCGGCCGCCTCCTCCACCGAGGTGCCCAGCGGGAGCGGGGAGGGCGGCTGCAGGGGGTCCACCATCCGGGCAACCGATCCCACGGCGCGGCCGGAGCTGACCGGGATCCCGGTGAGTTCGCGTGTCTGGTCCATTCGTCCCTCCTGGACCCATTCCACCACGTCCGGGACGCGTGGCGCGGTGGTGGGCGCCCGGTTACGGCCGGGGAGGACGCCAGCCAAAGGGTATGGTGGTGCTCACATTCCGCGGTTCTTCCGGTCACTGCTGCAACGACAGGATTTCGACGATGACATCTTCGGGTGAGCTGCCCAGCGAGGCATTGCAGTCTCTCGCTCGGGCGCACGGCGTCGCCACCGACTTCTGGGACTTCGGGGGCAACCACCGGATCGTCACCGCCGCGACGATCCGGTCCGTGCTTCGCGCACTCGGCGTCGCTGCGGACACGGACGACGACGTCGCCCGCTCGCTCGAGGACGCCGACCTCGCACCGTGGCGGCACGTCCTGCCGCCGTGCGTCGTGATGCGCGGTGGCGCCGACCACGTCGTTGCCGTGCACGTGACGGACGGCGCGAGAGTCGAGGTCGAGGTGGTGCGGGAGGACGGCGAACGGATTCCCCTCGACCAGGCGATGATCTGGGTCGAGCCCCGCGAGATCGACGGGCGCCGGATCGGCCGAGCCAGCTTCACGATCCCGGGCCGGCTCCCGCTCGGTTGGCACACCCTCATCGCGCGGGAGGAGGGCCGCGACGCCGTCGAGGCGCCGCTCGCGGTGACGCCGGACCGGCTCCCGACTCCCCAGCTCGCCCGTGGGCGCGGATGGGGGATGATGGCGCAGCTGTACTCGATCCGCTCCGAGAGTTCCTGGGGGATGGGGGACACCCGTGACCTGGCGGAGCTCGCCTCGTTCTTCGGTGACGTGGGCGCCGACTTCCTGCTGATCAATCCGCTGCACGCGACCTCACCGACCCTCCCGATGACGCCGTCGCCGTACCTGCCGGCGACCCGCCGCTTCGTGAACCCGATCTACATCCGTCCGGAGGACATCCCGGAGGTCGGCTACCTCTCCGGGCCCCAGCGGTCACTGGTGGAGTGGGCGGCCGAGGACGTCCGTCCCGCCAACCACTCGAACGCCCCCATCGACCGGGACGCCGTCTGGGAGGCGAAGAGCCAGGCCCTGGAGGTCATCCACGCTGCCGGCAGGAGCAGGGCCCGCCAGCGCGACTTCGAGCGCTTCTGCGCCGACGGCGGGAGCGGCCTGCAGGACTTCGCGTTGTGGTGCGCCCTGCGGGAGAAGTACCAGCACGAGCCCTTCCCGCCGGAGCTGGCCTCGTCCAACTCACCGTTCGTGGCCCGCCAGCGCCGTGAGCTCGCCGACCGCATCGACTACCACTGCTGGCTGCAGTGGATCGTCGATGAGCAGCTCGAGTCCGCCCAGCGAGCGGCTGTCGAATCGGGCATGGGAATCGGCATCATGCACGACCTCGCAGTGGGGGTCCATCCCGTCAACGCCGACTCCTGGTCCACCCCGGAGGTGTTCGCGGCTGGAATCGGGGTGGGTGCGCCCCCCGACATGTACAACCAGCAGGGCCAGAACTGGCACCAGCCCCCGTGGCGCCCGGACGCGCTCGCCCGGTCCGCCTACGCGCCGCTGCGCGACATGGCACGCTCGGTGCTGCGCCACGCCGGGGCGCTTCGGATCGACCACATCATCGGCCTGTTCCGGCTGTGGTGGATCCCCGAGGGCGCCGGTGCCGCCGAGGGGACGTACGTCCGCTACGACCACGAGGCCATGGTGGGAGTGCTCCTCCTGGAGGCACATCGCGCGAATGCCGTGATCATCGGGGAGGACCTGGGAACGGTCGAGCCCTGGGTGCGCGAGTACCTCGCCTCCCGCGGCGTCTTCGGCACCTCCGTGCTCTGGTTCGAGAAGGACCAGGCCGGCTACCCGATCCCGGCCGAGTCCTTCCGGGAACTCGTCCTCGCCACCGTGGACACGCACGACCTCCCTCCCGCCGCGGGGTACCTCGCCGGCGAGCACGTGGACATCCGCGCGCGGCTCGGACTGCTCACGGAGCCGGAGCCGAAGGTGCGCGCGGAGGCGAACCAGGAGCGGGACCGGATGGTCGGCCGCATGTACGACTACGGCCTGCTGGACGAGGACCCCACCGAGCGGGAGATCATCGAGGCGCTCCACCGCTACGTGGCCATGACGCCGTCGTTGCTGGTGGGGGTCTCGCTCACCGATGCGGTCGGGGAGCGCCGGGCGCAGAACCAGCCGGGGACGGACACCGAGTACCCGAACTGGATGATCCCGCTGGCGGACGGTAGCGAGACCCCGGTGATGGTGGAGAAGCTGCCGTCCAACGCGCGCCTCCTCTCACTGGTCGCGGCACTCCGCGCCCAGTTGGGAGAGGCGGACAGGTTGTCCTGAGGCCGCTGGTGCGGTCACGATCAAGGCGGACGTCAGGTCCGCGACGGAAGGAGCGAACGTGAGCAAGGCGGAGAACATCCTGGCAGCCCTCGGCGGGACGGGGAACGTCTCGGACCTCGAGGCCTGCATCACGCGCCTGCGCGTCTTCGTGGGCGACACCGACGCGGTGGACGAGGACGCGCTCAAGGAGGCCGGGGCCTTCGGCGTCGTGATCCAGGGGCACACCGTGCAGGTGGTGGTCGGCCCGGAGGCGGACGACCTCGCCGAGGAGATCTCAGACCTGCGCTGATGGAGGTCCACGCGCCTCAGCCCGGGAGGCTGGCACCACTCGACGACGTCCCCGATCCGGTCTTCGCCACCGGCATGGTCGGCCCGGGCGTGGCGCTCGTGCCCGGCGGGGACGGACCGGTCGTCGCGGCATCACCCGTGGCCGGGAAGCTCGCACTGGCGAAGCCCCACGCCTTCCTGGTTCGCGCCACGGGCGGCGACGTCCTCGTGCACCTCGGCATCGACACGATCGAACTGCGGGGACAGGGCTTCGAACTCCTCGCCAGGGCGGGCGACGTCCTCGCTGTCGGTGACCCGGTGGTGCGGTGGGACCCGGGTGCCGTCGCCAAGCAGGGACTGTCCTCGCTCGTGGTCGTCATCGCGATGGGTGCCGCCCCCGCCGACCTCGTCCCCGTGGCGGCCGACGGCGCGGAGGTGGCCGCCGGGGACGTCATCTTCCGCTGGGCCAGCCCGTGACGGACCTCGCCGGCCGCCTCGCCCTCGACGGCGCGAGCCTGTTGCTCGACCTGGACGGCACGCTGGTGGATTCCGAGCCGGCGAGCCGGGCTGCGTACCGTCGCTACTTCGCGCTGCGGGGCTGGGACGTCCCCGACGAGGTGTTGGCGCATTTCATGGGACGTCCCGCCACCGACGTGTTCGCCACCGTGCCCGGCCCGTGGACGGGAGGGGACCACCAGGCGATCGCCCGCGCGACCCTGGCGTGCCTCGACCACGACGCCGATCCGCCTCTGCCGGTGCCGGGTGCGGCCGAGCTGTTGCGGGCCTGCCGGGGGCGGCTGCCCGTCGCGATCGTCACCTCCGCCTCGCGGGCGTGGGTGGAGCGCGTGCTCGACATCCTCGGCGGCCTGGACGTCGACGCGATCGTGTGCGCCGAGGACGCCCTCGACGGGAAGCCCTCGCCTGCGCCCTACCTGCACGCCTGCGCCCTGCTCGGCGTCCGTCCCGCGAGCGCGGTGGCCTGTGAGGATGCCCCGGCCGGCATCACCGCGGCACGCAGGGCCGGCGCCGGGACGGTGCTCGGGGTCACCACCAGCCTGCCGGCCCCGGTGCTCACCGGGGCCGGTGCCACCCACACGAGCGCGACGCTCGAGGTGCTGCTCTGATCAGGCGTCCGCGGCCTGGGCGGCCTCGGCGCGCCGCGCGGCGTCCATGGACTCCACGACGAGCCGCCGCAGGGCAGGGGCCGCGCCGGGGTGCTCGTCCAGCCACCGCCGCGCACGCCCGACCACGTCCACGGTGCCCAGTCCCACGAGCCGGAGCGGGAAGAGCCCCACGACCACCTGCTCGGCCATCTCGCTCGTTCGCGCTGACCACGTGCCCTCGAGTGACGCGAAGTACGGCTCCACGAACTCCTCGAGGAGGGAGCGGTCGAGGACGTGGGTGAAGCCGGCGATGGTGGCCTGCTGGATGGCGTTCGGCAGCGTGCCGGCCATCACCGCGTCCCATGCCGCCTGCTTGTCCGCCGCGGCCGGGAGGGCAGCGCGCGCCCGCGCGGCGGCCTGCTCGCCGTTCGCGGTCCGGTCCTGCGCCAGCACTGCGTCGATCTCCGCGGCTCCGGCCCTGCCGCCGGCGGCGAG
>RZYE01000264.1 GCA_009930425.1 Actinomycetota bacterium
CGAGGTGAGGAGGCGCCGCAGTGGCGTGTGGTACACGAACCGCATCCCGCTGGTCGAGTCGCTCGCGAAGTTGGTGGCCACGCCTCCCGGGTGGAACGACGCGGCCGCCAGCCCCTTGCCGTGGTACCGGCGGTGCAACTCCCGGGCATGGAGGACGTTGGCCAGCTTAGAGGCGCCGTACGCCCTCATGGGGGTGTGGTCCTCCCGGCCGCCGAGGTCATCGAGGTCGATTCGGCCGGACCTGGCCGCCATAGACGAGGTGTTCACAACCGCGGCGCTGTCGGCCACCAGCCGGTCGAGCAGGAGGTGCGTCAGCAGGAACGGGGCGAGGTGGTTGACCTGCAGGGTCTTCTCGAACCCGTCCACGGTCAGCGAGTGGTCCCCGAAGAGCCCGCCGGCGTTGTTCACGAGCACGTCGATCCGCTCGAGGTCGGCGAGGCGGGACGCCAGCGCGCGCACGTCGTCGAGGCGGGCGAAGTCCGCCACGTGGTGCTCCACCCCCAATTCGGCCGCCACGGCGCGCGTCTTCTCCGGCGAACGTCCCACGACGACCACGCGGTGGCCGTCCGCGTGCAGGCGGCGGGCCGCGGCCGCACCGATCCCGTCACTGGCGCCGGTGATGACGATGGTCTTCATTGGTCTCCTGTCGGGAGGGGGTGGAGGCGTCAGGATAACCCGCCCGGGGTACGGGCGCGCCGTAGGCTGGACGCGTGGGAACGCTCAGGACGGTGACGTTGAACCCCAGCTACGACGACCACTTCGAGGTCGCGGACCTGACGTGGGGTGGGGTCGGGCGGGTGGTCTCCTACCGCTCGCAGCCGGCCGGGAAGGGCGTCAACGCGGGGCGGACGGCCCACCACCTCGGCATCCCCACCTGCGTCTACTCGCTCGTCGGCACGCCGGACCTGGAGGACTTCTCCGCCCGGCTCACCGCGGAGGGAGTCGAGCACCGGCTCGAGCCGGTGGAGGCCACCACCCGGCACAACCTGACCCTCACCCAGGTGGAGGCGTCCACCATCGCGGCCCACACGGTGGGGGACGGCTTCCACCTCCCGGACAGGTCCGCTGCCGATTCGCTCTTCGGCCGCCTCATCCAGGAGACCGAACCCGGGGACGTCGTCACCCTCAACGGTTCCCTGCCGGCGGGGCTGCCGCCGGAGATCTGGCGCGACCTGGCACGCGACGTCGCCGACGCCGGGGCGCGAGTCGTCGCCGACGTCCAGTTCACCGCCCTCGCCCGCGTGGTCGAGGCCGGCCGGATCACCGCGGCCAAGCCCAACGAGGAGGAACTGCTCGCCCTGCCCGGCGTGGGCCGGGACCTGCCGCGGCGCGACGCCGTCGCCGTCGCGCTCCGCACGCTCGCCGACCACGACGTCGAGTTCCCACTCGTCACCCTCGGCCCCGAGGGGGTGGCCCACCTGGCCGACGGCGTGGTGCGGCTCTCGTGGTGCCCGGTCGAGGTCCCACGGAAGTCCGTGGGCGCGGGTGACGCGTTCGTGGCCGGCCTGTGTGCCGCCCTGCTGCGTCCCGGGGGGCCGGCCCCGGTGGACCTGGGCCTCGCCACGGCCGCCGCGCACGTGGCCGGGCTGGAGCGCGCGGACCTGCGGCGTCAGGTGGCGGTCAACCTCGGCCTCATCCGCACGGTCGAGGGCCTCGGCTCACTGTGAGGCCGCCGCACCGTCCGCGATGAGCCACTGCCCCGCCGTGTAGGTGGCCATGACCGCCGTGTCCAGCGGGCCGCGACCGGCGGGGAGTGCGAACCTCCCCACCCCGAGGAGGGTGTCCGAGAGGACGAAGAGCGCGCTGCCGGCGGCGATCCGGCGCCGGGCTGCCCGTGGGAGCGAACGGTCCAGGGTGGTGGCAGTGGCGAACATCGCGCTGATGATGCCCGCGTAGGCCAGCACGGGGACGGCCAGGGTGCGGTCCTGCCGGTGCGCGAGCGCCGCCATCCCGGGGCCGGTCGCGGCGAACAGGGCCGCGGCCGCCCGCACGCCCGGCTCCCGCAGCGAGGTACACGGGTCACGGGAACCGGAGAAGGCGGCGATGTAGCCCACGTGCGCCGCGGCGAAGGACCCGAGCCCGAGCAGGAACCGCCGTTCGCCGGACCCGAGGAGGGGCATGAGGGCGGACTTCGTCACCGTCCGCGCGCGCTGGGCGGCGGGACGTGAGGACGCGGCGAGGCCGGCGTCCAGCGCTGCGAGGGTGGCGAAGGCGAGGGTGGTGGGGCGGGGCATCAGTCCTCCAGTGGGGCGATTCCGGCGGCGGTGGCCGCCGCGGCGTAGGCCGCGGCGAGGCTCGCCACGGTCTCGTGGGCGTTCAGGCCGGACGGGTTCGGCACCACCCACAGCTCGGCGCCGGCCATGACCTCGGGCTGCCGTCCCGCCGCCGCCCGTGGCCGGCGGAACGCGGTGCGGTAGGCGGTGATGCCGGCCACCGCGACGACGGCCGGCCGCACCTCGGCGACGAGTCGTTCCAGCCGGGCCACGCCGTCGCGCAGGTCCGCGGCCGACACCTCGTCCGCGCGGGCCGTGGCGAGGGGGTGGAGGTTGGTGATGCCGATGCCGCGGGCGAGGAGGTGGGCGCGGTCGGCGCCGGTGAGGCCGGCGGAGGCGTCGATCACGTGGCGGGTGAGCCCCGCGGCGTGCAGCGCCGGGAAGAACCGGTTGCCGGGGCGGGCGAAGTGGGCGCCGGTGGCGCCGGACCACAACCCTGGGTTGATCCCCACGACGAGGAGCCGCACACCGGGGCCCACCAGGTCGGGGACGGTGCGTCCGTGGGCGGCCCGCAGCTCCGCGGGGGTCGGTCGCATTCCCCCACCCTGCCACGCGCCCGCCACGCCCGCGCGCTACCAGCGGTTGTGGACGTCCTCC
>RZYE01000265.1 GCA_009930425.1 Actinomycetota bacterium
GAGGCGATGATGGGCCCATGGCGTCCCGCGACCACCTCATCGACGCCGCCCGCGTGCTCGCCGTGGCGACGGTGGTGGTCTACCACGCCCTGTTCTTCGAGGTGTCGCTGGTGGAGGGGCGGCTGGTGGTCGAGCGGTGGGTGCCGGGCGAGGGCCTGCTGGTCCTCGGCTGGTTCGTGATGATCCTGCCGGTGTTCTTCATCGCGGCGGGGTACGGGCATGCGGCCTCTGCCGAGTCCCGCGGCGCCGGTCGTGGTGGTGACCTCGGCCGGCTCGCCCGGCGCGGCAGCCGGCTGGCCGGTCCGATCGCCCTGTTCGTGACGGTACTCGCCGTCCTCGCCACGGCGGTGGCGTGGTGGCCGGGCGCGACGCCGTCGCTCCCCTACCCGGGCGTGGAGGGCCTCGGCCGGCTCGAGCTGGCCACGGCGATCTCCCGCGACTACGCCGACTTCCTCTGGTTCCTCGTCGCCTACCTCGTGGTGGTGGCGCTCGCCGACCCGATGGTCCGGCTCGCGGAGCGGTGGGGCGCCGGAGCCGTCGTCGCGCTGGCGGTGGCGGCCGCCCTGGTGGACCAGCTCGGCGGCGCGTTCCGTGACGCCAACTGGGTGCTCGTGTGGCTGGCGTGCCACCAGCTCGGGGTCGGGCTGCGGCGCGGCTGGTTCGCGCACGCCTGGGTGACGGCGACGACGGCGGCCGCGGGCGTCGTCGTCCTCGTTGCGGTGGCGGGGTATCCCCTGTCCCCCATCGCGAACTACTACCCGCCGAGCGTGGCCATCGTGGTGCTGGGGCTGGCGCAGGTGAGCGTGGTGGCACTGCTGCAGCGCGCCGGGGTGATGCGTGCGATCAGCGCGGCGTGGGAGCGGCGGCTGGCCCTGGTGGGGGCGCACCTCGTGACGGTGTACCTGTGGCAGGCGGCGTGCATCATCCTCGCCATCGCCACGCTGGCGGGTGCTGGCCGGGTGGTGCCGGGGCTGGCACCGGTGCTGTTGCACCCTGCGGCGATCCTGGTGGTCTCGGTGGCGGTGATCGTGGCGTTGGCGCCGTGGATCGCGCGGGTGGAGCGGCGGTTGGCGCCGTCATGGGAGAGGCTGTCCGTGCGGGCCGGCGCGGCAGGGTTCGTAGCGCTGCTCGCCGGGACGGCGCTGGTCTGGCGGAACGGCGCGGTACTTCACCCGGAGCGACCGTGGTCCACCGTCGGCGTGCTGCTGGTGGGGGCCGCCACCGCTGGCATTCGACATCGGGCACCTCGCACGAGGAACATGCAGGGGTGACCTCCGCCTCGGCCTCGGCCCGGTTCTCCCCGGGGTTCGTCGCGCTGCTCGGGTTCATCGCGGCGCTCGGGGCGGTCTCGATGGACATGTACCTGCCGTCCCTGCCCGCGGTGGCCGAGGACCTGGACACCACTGCCGCGGCCGTCCAGTTCACCATCTCCGGGGTGTTGATCGGCGGTGCCGTGGGCCAGTTGCTCATGGGCCCCCTCTCGGACCGGTACGGCCGGCGACGCCCCGCGATGTTCGGGATCGCCCTGCACATCGTCGCGTCCGTGGCGTGCATGGTGGCGCCCACCATCGAGGTGCTGATCGCCATGCGGATGCTGCAAGGCATCGGGAACTCCGCCGCCACCGTCACCGCGATGGCCGTGATCCGGGACCGGCTGATCGGCGGCGCCGCGGCACGGGTGCTCTCGCGGCTCATGCTGGTGATCGGCGTGGCGCCCCTGCTGGCCCCCTCCGTGGGTGGCCTGATCGCCGGCGTGTGGGGGTGGCGCGCGGTGTTCGCGGCGCTCGCCCTCTTCGGGGTGGTGCTGGGCGTGGCGGTGCACCGCCTGCTGCCCGAGACGCTCGCTCCCGAGCACCGGGCGAGCAGCGGGGTGGGGAACGTGGCGCGCGGGTACTGGTCGGTGCTGCGCGACCGCGAGTTCATGGCCCTGGCGCTCCTCCCCGCCCTCGGGATGAGCACGATCCTCAGCTACGTCTCCGGCGCACCGTTCGTGCTGCAACTGGAGTACGGGCTGAGCGCACAGCAGTTCGCGCTGGTGTTCGCGGCCAACGGGTTCGGCGGGATCGTCATGTCCCAGGTGAACGCCTCGCTCGTGCACCGCTTCGAACCGCTCGCGATCCTGCGGATCGCGGTGCCGGGGGTGTTCGGCTTGGCGCTGGTGCTGCTCGGCGTGGCGTTCTTCGAGGTGGGCGGCCTGGCCGTGCTGCTCGTGGTGCTGTGGCTGCTGATGAGCTCCGTGATGTTCATCCCCGCCAACGCCACCGCCCTTGCACTGAGCAGGCACGGCGAGCGCGCGGGGACGGCTGCCGCGATGCTCGGCGCCATGCAGGCGGGGATGGCGGGCGTGGTGAGCCCGCTGGTCGGGGTCCTGGGGAGCGACGCCGTCGCCATGGCGATCGTCCTCACCGGCGTGCTGGGCGCCGCGCTCCTGGTCCTCGCGCTGGCCACCCCGGCGTACCGCCGCTGAGCGGCCTCCGGGAAACAGAGCCTCGGGCCAGGTCTCACGAAGCGTCGCGGGCCAGCACCCCGTACGCCGCCAGGATCAGCTCCACCGCCGCATCCACGCCGACGAGGCCGGTGTTGACCACGAGATCGAACCGGTCGTTCGACCGCGGGTCCCAGTTGTACAGCCGCAGCGACATCTCGGCGCGCACCCGGTCCTCCCGCGCCTGGCGCTTGGAGGCCTCCGCCAGCGGGATGCCCGCCTCCGCCGCCGCGCGGGCCACCCGCTGCTCCAGCGGCCCGTCCAGCTTGACGTGGAGCGCCCCCGGCTGGTCGGCCAGGATCACGGTGGCGTTCCGCCCGAGGACGACGACGCCGTCGCCGGCCGCGTCCCGCACCCGCTGCATGTTGGCGAG
>RZYE01000266.1 GCA_009930425.1 Actinomycetota bacterium
CGTCGCGACCTGCTGCCCCAGCGTGCGGGTGTCCTTCCACACGGTCATGGACTGCATGCCGGCGATCATGTTCTTCACGTTCGCGAGGTCGGCGTCCTGGCCGGTCAGGATCGGCCAGTCCTCACCGGGGGTGTAGCCCTGCGAGTCGAGCGACTGTGCGATGCCCAGGGCGAGCGAGTCGTTCGGGGACAGGACGACGTCGACCTTGTCGTCCGCGTAGAACGAGTTGAGGCGGTTGTCCATCTCGGACTGGGCGCGCGCGGACTCCCAGCTCTGGATGCCGATGGTGGTCCACTCGTCGTTCGAGGCCGGGGCCTTGCCCGAGGGGACGGTGAAGACGCCGGACTCCACGTAGGGCAGCAGCTTGTCCCAGGCGCCGGAGAAGAAGAACTTCGCGTTGTTGTCGTCGGGGGACCCGGCGAAGGGCTCCAAGTTGAAGGGGCCCTCCTCGCCGTCCTCGAGGCCGAGTTGGTCGATGATGTACTGCCCTTGGAGCTGACCGACCTCGTAGTTGTCGAACGTCGCGTAGTAGTCGACGTTCTCGGTGCCGTTGATGAGCCGGTCGTACGCGATCACGGTGATGCCCTCGGCGGCGGCGGCCTCCAGGACCGGGCCGAGCGCCGTGCCGTCGATCGAGGCGATGACGAGGATGTCGGCACCCTGGTTGATCATGTTCTGGAGTTGGGTGATCTGCTGGTCCACCTTGTTGTCGGCGTACTGCAGCGAGGTCTCGTAGCCCAGGTCGCCCAGCAGCGTCTCGAGGTTGGCACCGTCGTTGTTCCAGCGCTCCAGCGAACGGGTCGGCATCGCGATGCCGACGAGAGTGTCGCCGGCATCGGCCGCCGGGGCCTCGCCGGTGGCGGTGGAATCGGTGCCGCCGGTGGCCGCGTCCCCGCCGCCGTCGCGCTCGGACGAGCACGCCGCGGTGCTTGCGAGCATCAGAGTGGTGCCGGCGATGACCGCCGCCACCCGGGTGAAACGAATGGACATCTGTGTCTCCTTCGGGTCGATGTCGGAACCAACCGGTCGCGTCGATGCAACCTGTTTGTTTCACGACTGAACTGAATGGCTGCGACAGTCGAACGCAAGCGGATTCCGGTCTCGATTCGGTCTCAGCTGGCCGGCACCCAGTCCGCGGGGTGGGAGATCACCTTCTCCAGTGCGAGGAGGGCGCCCCCCGCGGAGGCGGGGCTCGGATCCGTGGGTGCTCCCTCGAGGGTGATCTCGATGAAGCGGGCCGCCAGCAGGCGGGTGTCGAACTCACGCCGGATCGCGGGCAGGAGCCACGGGACGAGCGGGGCGAGGCCGGTTCCCAGGACCACCTTGGGGATGTCGATGAGGTTGAGGGCGTCGGAGATACCGATGCCGAGCGCCCACCCGGCGCGGGCGACCGCGCGGTGGGTGCGCTCGTCCCCGGCCGCAAGGCGGCGCAGGAGCTCCTCGGGCGGGGAGTCGAGGGGCAGGAGGGCGGCATCGAGGACGGCGTGCTTGCCCGCGTAGCGCTCCAGGCACCCGAAGGAGCCGCAGTGGCAAGCGGGTCCCGAGGGTTCGATCGAGACGTGGCCGAGTTCGCCGGCCCAGCCGTGCTGGCCGCCCTCGATGGCGCCGTCGACGATGATCGCCGAGCCGATGCCGACGTCACCGGACACGTAGAGGAAGGTCGGATCGGGCACGAGGTGGCCGGGTGAACTCGTGGCCGCGGCGAGCGCCTGGAGCTTCGCGTCGTTGGAGACGCGGATCGGCAGCCCGTGGGCCTCGAACCGGGATCCCAGGAGGGGAACGGCGTCCACCCGGTCCCACCCGAGGTTGGGTGCGAGGAGGACGGTTCCCGTCGTGGCGTCGACGAGGCCCGGGATCGCCAGGTGGGCGCCGACCACCCGTGCCCCGGACGCCCGCACCTCCGCCAGCATCACGGCCGCCAGTTCGCCGAGCGTGGGGAGGACCACCGCGGGGTCGGACGCCGCGAAGTCCCCCGGTTCCTTGAACTGGGCAAGCGTGTGGCCCGCCAGGTCGAGCACCCGGCCCGCCATGTAGTCGATGTTCACCTCGATGCCGACCCCGGCCATCGTCCGCTCCGCCGGGAAGAGGGGGGTGGCGGGCCGGCCGGGCCGCCCCACCTGGGTGTGGCGCTCGGCGAGGATCCGCGCATCGATCAGTTCCTGGGTGAGCCGGGAGACGGTCGCGCGGGTCAGGCCCGTCCGTGCGGCGACGTCGGCGCGGGAGAGCCCGCCCCCCTCGCCGAACACGGTGCGGGTGATCACGGAGAGGTTGTGGTCGCGCAGCGAGGACTGGCGTCTTGCCGCGGGCTGCGCACCGCCGCTCCTGGACGGGGTTGTCATGTCTTGACCCTACCGCTGAACCGGGGTAAGTTTCGAGAGTAAACAAAATCTCGAGGAGGAGAGTTTCCATGACCCGTACCCCCACCCCGGACGACAAGTTCTCGTTCGGCCTCTGGACCGTCGGCTGGACCGCGGCGGACCCGTTCGGCTCGGCTACCCGGCCCGCGCTGGCTCCCTGGGACTACGCCAAGGGCCTGGCGGACCTGGGTGCCTGGGGCATCACGTTCCACGACGATGACGTCGTCCCCTTCGGCACCGGGGACGCGGAGCGGGACGAGATCTACGCCACCCTGCAGAAGACGGTCGACGAGGCCGGCCTGGTGATCGAGATGGTCACCACGAACACCTTCACCCACCCCATGTTCAAGGACGGCGCGTTCACCTCCAACGACCGCTCCGTGCGCCGCTACGCGTTGCGCAAGATCCTGCGCAACGTGGACCTCGCCGCCTCCGTCGGCGCCACCACCTTCGTGATGTGGGGCGGCCGCGAGGGCCAGGAGTACGACGGCGCCA
>RZYE01000267.1 GCA_009930425.1 Actinomycetota bacterium
AGGGCGGAGTCGGGGACGCCGAGCGTGCGCAGGGCGTCGTGGGCGAGGGTGGCGAGGTCGTCGCGGGTCCTCATCGGGTACCTCCGTCGATGGTGGGCAGGCCGAGCGCCGCGGTCGCGGCGTCCAGTGAGGCCTGTTGCTGGGCGGCGTAGAGCGCCATGGGGTCGTGGACGGTGCGGCCGAGTTGCTCGGCCATCCACGCGATGTCGCGGTGCGAGCCCTCGCGCGCGGTGTCCCGCGTGCCGAGGTCGTCGAGGTTGGAGGCGAAGATGCCGGCGGCGGAGCGGGGGAGGAAGTCCTCGTACACGATCGGGGTGCGGACGAGCGAGCCGTCTGCTGCCGGGGCGTACTCGAAGAACGCGAGCCCCGCCTCGGCGAGGCCGTCCTCGTCCGTGGGCCAGGTCTCGCGCCACACGGCCCGCTTCACCTCGTCGCGCTCCGCGGGCGCCAGGCCGCTCGCGCGCTCGTCGATCTCCACGATGGCGCGGTCGTAGCGGTCCCGGCCGGCCGGGGTGAGTGCGATGCCGCGCTGCTCGACCTCGCCGAAGCGGACGGAGAGCTCGCCGTCGACGACGGATCCGTCCGCCTCGCGGAAGCGGCGCCGCTCCGCGAGCGCCTTGAACGAGGTCTGCCGGAGGAGCACATCGGGACCCTCCCAGCGGGGTGGGCCCTGGATCTCGTCGATCATGCGGATGCCACGCTCGGTCATCCGGCGGTAGAGGTCGTCGATGTCCAGCACGCGGGGGGTGAGGTGGTTGATGTGGGTGGTGGTCACGCCGCCGATGTCGGCGGCCACCCCGGAGATCGCGGCGAGGCGCTGGTACCAGGAACGGTCGACCGGCTCGCTCGAGAGCTCGAAGCAGGCGGTGGCGAGGTCGAGGAACCGCTGCGCGGCGTCGTCGTCGAGGCCGCCATCGGCCTCGGCGCGCCGCGCGAGCGAGAGCACCTCCTCGCCGAACAGCGTGCGCCTGTCCAGGAAGGCGTCCAGCTCGGCATGGAGCTCCGCGTCGAAGTAGCGGCGGTCGTCGGTGACCAGCACCGAGGTGAAGACCCGGAACGGGTTGATCGCCAGGGCTTCCCGGGTGGTCGGACGGAAGGCGGTGGAGACGATCGGGAGGGAGGCCCTGTCGTTGCCGCGCAGGTCGTAGAACCCCACGGGCTCCATCCCCAGGGCGGCGAACACCTGGGCGACGTCCCGCAGCTCGCCGGCGGTGCCGACCCGGATGGCACCGTGGCGCTCCGCCGTGACGCGGTCGATGCGGCCGAGCCGCTCGGCGCGCTCGGGGTCGGCGGCCATGACGTCGGAGTTCACGGCCGTGGAGACCTCCACCAGCGTGGTGTAGGCGGGCACCTCGGTGCCATACATCGCGGACAGCGAGCGGGCGAACGCGGCCCGCAGGTCGTGGGTCGTGGGCATCACGCCTCCACGGTGCCCAGCGCGCGGTCGAGGGCGGCCATGGCGCGCGTGACGTCGTCGGCGGAGACGGTCAGGGGCGGCCGCACGCGCAGCGAGCGGGTGCCGCAGCCGAGCATGATGACCTGTTCCTCGTCCATGAGGTGGGCGAGCACCTCGTTGCGGATCCGCGAGTTCGGCAGGGTGATGGCGCACATCAGGCCGAGACCGCGGGGGTTGGAGACGATCCGGTGCCGGTCCGCGAGGTCGTGGAGTGACTCCAGGACCTCCGCGCCCCGCTCCACGGCGTTGGACATGAGGTCCTCGGCCTCGACGACCTCCATGATCCGGCGGGACCGCACCATGTCGGTGAGGTTGCCGCCCCAGGTGGAGTTGATCCGGCTGGGCACGTGGAAGACGTTGTCCGGGACCTCGTCCACGCGCCGCCCGGCGGTGACGCCGCAGACCTGGAACTTCTTGCCGAAGGCCACCACGTCCGGCTCGGCACCGAACTGCTGGTAGGCCCAGGGGGTGCCCGTCATGCCACCGCCGGTCTGCACCTCGTCGAGGACGAACAGCGCGTCGTACTCGTCGCAGAGGTCCCGCATGGCGGAGAAGAACTGGGGTCGGAAGTGGTGGTCCCCTCCCTCGCCCTGGATGGTCTCCATGATGAAGCAGGCGATGTCGTGGGGGTGCGCCTCGAAGGCCTCGCGGGCGGCGGCGATCGTGCGCTGCTCCTGCTCCACCACGTCGTGGTCCGGGGAGATGTAGGGGGAGGGGATGCGGGGCCAGTCGAACTTGGGGAAGCGGGCGATCTTGTTGGGTTCCGTGTTGGTCAGGGACATGGTGTAGCCGGAGCGGCCATGGAACGCGCCCTCGAGGTGCAGGACCCGGGTGCCCAGGTCAGGGGAGATGCCGTGCTCCTCGTTCCAGCGGGACTTCCAGTCGAAGGCCACCTTCAGTGCGTTCTCGACCGCGAGCGATCCGCCCTCGATGAAGAAGTAGTGGGGGAGCGCGGGGTCGCCCATCACCCGGGCGAACGTGTCCACGAAGCGCGCCATCGCGACCGTGTACACGTCGGAGTTGGAGGGCTTGTTCATCGCGGCGGAGAGCAGGTCCGCACGGAACTCCGGGTCCTCCGTCAATCCGGGATGGTTCATGCCCAGCGCGTTGGAGGCGAAGAAGGTGAACATGTCGAGGAAGCGATCCCCGGTCACCTCGTCCACCAGGGTGGTACCCCGGGACCTGTCGAGGTCGAGGACGAACGGGAGGGCGTCGACGAGGAGGTGTTGGGCGAGGATTGCTCGCACGTCCTGGGCGCGTACGTCGTGCGCTGTGATGGTGTTGGCCATGCCTCGAAGATATCTCGGACTGTGAGTTCCGTCTCAGCGAGAGCCGGCCGGGTTTCTCAGTGGGCCTTTGCCGCGCCCTTCCTGCGGGGGACGAGGTGCATGACCGC
>RZYE01000268.1 GCA_009930425.1 Actinomycetota bacterium
GGCGCTCGCGTCCCTGAGATTCAACGTCTCGGGCAGCACCGCTGCCGCCGCTCCCCCTGTTGTCCCGGGTGCGGACACGGGTGAGGACGAGCCGTGGCGCACTGTGACCGGTGGCGCGGCCTCTGTCGCCGCCGCCGGTGTCGCCCTCGCCGCGGCGCGTGCCAGGGGCCGCACCAAGCGCGGCGAGGAGGAACCACCGCCGGACCAGCCGGTCGGCCACGTGCTCCAGCTCTCGACGAACCGCGTCACGGTCAGTGACGCCCACGGCGCGCCCCTCACGGCGCAGGCCTACGACGTCTACCCGAACGGTGCCGTCCGCCCCTCGTCCAGTGCGGTCATCCAGCTGGGCCTGCCCGCGGGCGTGGTCGCGCAACCGTCCACCGCCACCGGTGCGCTCACCACCACGGTCTCCCAGATCGGCGAGGTGGCCCTCGGGTCCACGATCGCCGTCGAGGCGCGCGCCCCCATGGGCGCGACGACGGCGTCGGTGACGGTCGCCGTCGCCGGCATCAGCCGGATCGTCCCCACCCTCGACCCGCGTACCGCCCTCCAGGTGGGCGGGCGGGCCACCCTGTCCGCCGTCGTCGAACTGCTCGGGGCCGACGCCGAGGACCCGACCCTCGACGTGGCCGCGGTGCGCCGCTCGCTGGCGTTCGCCTGCGGCTCGCCCTGGTTGGAGATGTCCGCACCCACCCCGTGGGGCGACGGCGCCGCGGTGGCGCTCGTCGTCGGGCAACCCGACCCCACCCGCACCCAGGACCCCCCGGAGAGCGTGCAGGTCCGGGTCACGGCCCGGGTCCGGGACCGCGAGCTGACCGAACTCGTCACCGTGGAGATCGCGCCGCTCCCCGTCCTCGACGCCAACCCGGACAGCGTCACCCTGGCCGTGGACAGCGGGGCGAGCGCAGAGATCTCGGTGTGGATCGCCAACGGATCGGGACACCAGTGGGCCTTCGACACCGAGTGGCGGGAGGGGTCCCGGCTGATCGCGTCGCCGGACATCCGGGCCACAGGTGCGGCCACCGCCACCCTCACGATCACGGAGGGCGGGGATGCGGCTGACCCGGGACGGCGCCAGACGGCGGCGACGCTCGTGGTGCTCGCCCGTGCGCAGGGATTCGAACCGCTCAAGCGCGAGGTCCAGGTGATCGTGGAGCGGGACGGGCTGTTCCTCAGCCGCACCAACGCGGACCCGTCCATCGGGGCCTTCTGGGTGCGGGCCGACGGCAGCGCGGTCCCGACGGAGTTCGACCTGCGGGTGTACGTCCGTGATCCCGCCACGAACGAGATCGTGCCGGACATCGCGCTGGCCCAGCAGGTGGAGTTCGAGCCCGGCGGGGATCCACAGACGGCGGGACACGCCGGCCTGCGGGCGGGTGACTACCAGGTGACGCCGGCCGGGGTGCGTCCCGGGAACAACCCGAGCGCCACCTACCGGGTGCACCTGACCCACACGCTGCCCACAGGGCCGGACCCCGTGCCCGCCTACCTGCGCGCGACGGTGCCCGGCCACGACGAGGAGCAGTTCACCGCGCTGGTGCCGCTGCGCCTGCGCGGGGTGGACATGGAGCCCTACTCCGAGGCGTGGGAACGGGAACTGGCCGCGTGCCGCCTGGTGATCGACGAGTTCGTACCGGTGGAACACCGCGACCAGTTGCGCACGCTGCTGAACGAGCGCTCCCACACGATGGGTGCCGAGGGCCTGTTCGTGATGCGGAAGCGGCTGTGGAGCTTCGCCTTCGACCAGATCATGAAGGAGAAGCACGAGCACCTCGACGAGGCGTGGTGGTACGAGCAGGTGGAGGGGACGCTCGAGTGGATCTCGTGGTGCGGGGACATCGCCATGGGCGTGGCGAGCGGCACCTACGTGGGCGTGATCGGGATGACGGCCCTCGGGATGTTGAAGCCACTGCTGGTCTCGGCGATGGAGACGTGGGTGAACGGGGGATCGCTCGAGGACTGGCTCGCCGGCCAGGCCACCGCCCTCGCCGGGATCGCCGAGGGAGCGCTCACGGACCCGGATGTGCTGATGAAGCTGACCGGGGAGAAGAAGGCGCTCGCCTGGGCACTGTTCATCGCCTACTACTTCGCCAAGGAGCTGTACAACGATCCGCAGCTCTCCGTGACCAACGCGATGAAGCGGGTGGGGGCGCAGCTCCGGGACGAGGGGCTCGTCCGCTTCCTGCAGCACATCGTCGGGATGAAGGGCGTCAGCCGCAAGCCGACGGCTGACGCTCCCGCGGCGAAGCCCGATGGGCCGGCGGCGAAGCCGGATGGGCCGGCGGCGAAGCCGGATGGGCCGGCTGCGAAGCCTGACGCGCCCGCCCCCAAGCCCGATGGTCCGGCGGTCAAGCCTGACGCTCCGGCGGTCAAGCCTGACGCTCCGGCGGCCAAGCCTGACGCTCCGGCGGCCAAGCCGGACGCGCCCGCCGCCAAGCCCGATGGTCCGGCGGCCAAGCCCGACGCTCCGGCGGTCAAGCCTGACGTTCCGGCAGCCAAGCCGGACGCCCCGCCACCTCCTCCGCCCCGGCCGGACGCTCCGGCGGCGAAGCCGGACGCTCCGGCGGCGAAGCCGGAGGGTGATGGGCCGCCGGCGAAGCCGGAGCCGGACGCCCCGGCACCGAAGCCCGAGCCGGACACCCCGCCCGCGAAACCCGAGCCCGAGGTGCCGGCGAAGCTGCGGGAGGGGAGTCCGAGGGCTCGGGCGGAGTCGATGGCGAAGCAGTTGGCGGCCGAGACAGCGGATGGGGGGAAGGTCTCGAAGGGCACGGTGGAGCAGGTGCTGCGGGATCCGGATGCGATGCGGGAGTTGAAGAAGGCGCGTCCGGATCTGTGGAAGGAG
>RZYE01000269.1 GCA_009930425.1 Actinomycetota bacterium
TGGACATGCCGTCCGCGGGGCGGGTGTCGGTTGCCGGGGTGGACCTCCTCACGCTGCGGGGGAGGCGGCGGGTGGCCTACCAGCGCCACACGGTCGGGTTCGTGTGGCAACAGACGTCCCGGAACCTCCTGCCCTACCTGACCGCAGCGGAGAACGTGGCGCTTCCGATGGCGCTGGCCGGGAGCGACGCCGGCACGCGGGTGGACGAGTTGCTGGCCCTGCTCGGCGTGCAGCACTGCCGGGACCGGCTGCCGGCCACCCTCTCCGGCGGGGAGCAGCAGCGCGTGGCCATCGCCGTCGCCGTGGCGAACGCGCCCCGGGTGCTGCTCGCGGACGAGCCCACCGGCGAGCTGGACGAGGCCACCAGCGCCGAGGTGCTCGAGACCCTGCGGGCGGTGAACCGGGAACTCGGGGTGACCGTGCTCATCGTGACGCATGATCCCGCGGTCTCCGAGCACGTGCGCCGCACGGTCCAGATCCGGGACGGGCGCACCTCCACCGAGGTGCTGCGCCGCCGCGAGACGGACGAGCACGGGGAGGAGCGCCACATCGCGGAGGAGTTCGCCGTGCTCGACAAGGTGGGGCGTATGCAGCTCCCACAGGACTTCGTGAAGGCCCTCGAGCTGAAGGACCGGGTCAGGCTGACGCTCGAGGAGGACCACGCCGGGGTGTGGCCGGACGGGAAGGAGAACCCGTGAACGCGGCACTGGCCGGGCGGGGCCTGACGCGGGTGTTCGCGACGCCGTCGGGAGACGTGCACGCCGTGGCGGACGTGGACGTGGAGGTGCACGCGGGGGAGCTCCTCGTGGTGCGCGGGCGGTCCGGGGCGGGGAAGACCACCCTGCTGAACCTGCTGGGCGGGCTGGACCGGCCGACGTCGGGGAGCGTGTGGCTCGGGGAGCGGGAGCTGACCGCGATGACGGAGGACGAGGCGCTGGAGGTGCGCCGGCGGGAGCTGGCGTTCATCTTCCAGTCGTTCGGGCTGATCCCGGTGCTGTCCGCCGCGGAGAACGTGGAGGTGCCGCTGCGGCTGTTGCGCACCGACCCGGACGAGCGGACCGAGCGCGTGGCTGCGGCTCTCGAGAGGGTGGGCCTGGCGGGCCACGCGAACCAGCGGCCGCACGAGCTGTCCGGCGGGGAGCAGCAGCGGGTGGGGATCGCGCGGGCGCTCGTGACCGGGCCGTCCCTCCTGCTCGCGGACGAGCCCACCGGGCAGCTCGACTCCCAGACGGCGGGCACGATCATGGACCTGCTCCACGAGTTGGTGCACGAGCGGGGACTGGCCGCGGTGGTCTCCACGCACGACCCGCTGCTCATGCGGCAGGCCGACCGGGTGGTGGAACTCCACGACGGGCGGGCGCGGCGCGTGGGACGGCACCTTAGGCTGGAGCCGTGACCAACCTCGAAACCCGCCCCCAGGAGCAGGTCTGCGCCGCCGGCCCGGAGGTGCCGGTGGAACTCATCCCGCCGCGCGACGTGCCGCTCGGTGGGCCGCGGGCCATGACGGTGCGGCGCACCCTGCCCGCCCGGCAGCGGTCCTTCATCGGTGCCTTCTGCTTCGCGGACCACTACGGCCCGGATGACATCGCCGAGAGCGGTGGGATGGACGTGGCCCCGCACCCGCACACGGGGTTGCAGACCGTCACCTGGCTGTTCGAGGGCGAGGTCCTGCACCTCGATGCCCTGGGCTCCGAGCAGGCCATCCGCCCCGGCCAGCTGAACCTCATGACGGCGGGCCGCGGGATCTGCCACTCCGAGGAGGGCACGCTCGCCCGCTTCCCGAACCAGCGCCGGCTGCACGGCGTCCAGCTCTGGACCGCCCTGCCCGACGCCACCAGGAACGGCGAGCGGGCGTTCGAGCACGTGGCGGACGTGCCGTCCTTCGACGTCGACGGCGCCCACGTCCAGGTGTTCATGGGGACGCTCGGTGGCGTCACCTCCCCGGCACGGGCCGACACCCCGCTCGTGGCCGCGCAGCTCGACCTCCCCGCCGGCGCGACCGTGCGGCTCCCGGTGGACCCGGCGTTCGAGCACGGCGTGCTGTTGGACTCCGGCGCGCTGCGGGTGGCGGGGACCGAGCTGGAGCCGAACTGGCTGGCCTACCTCGCCCCCGGCAGTGACGAGATCGTCCTCGAGGCGGGCGCTGACCCCGTCCGGGCGGTGCTCTTCGGCGGCACGCCGTTCGAGGAGCAGATCATCATGTGGTGGAACTTCATCGGCCGCACGCACGACGAGGTGGTGGAGGCGCGCGAGCAGTGGCAGGCCGCGATCGCCGGCGACCCCGCCGGGGAGGAGCGCTTCGGTCGCGTGACCGGCTACGACGGGCCGCCCCTGCCCGCCCCGGACCTGCCGAACGTCACGTTGCGCCCGCGGAAGCGCTGAGGAGGAGGACGTGCTCGACGCAGCAGGGTCGCTGGCCGCCATCGCGGTGCTCGTGGTGGCCGGCGTGGTCATGGCGCGGCGCGGCTGGCTGGGGGAGCGCGCCGTCGACGGGTTGAAGCTCCTCATCACCAACGTCACCCTCCCCCTGCTGCTGTTCCGCGCCTTCCTCCAGCTCGAGCCGGACGGCCGCAACGCCGTCCTCGCTGCCGCGGTGTTCGCCTCGGTCGCGGTGATGGGCGGGATCGGGGCGCTGCTGACGCGGTCCCTGCGCCTGCCGCGGCCCGAGACCCGGCTCCTCTTCCAGGGCTTCGAGGCGGGAATGCTCGGCTACGCGTTCTTCGTGGCGTTACACGGCGCCGAGCGGTTGCCGGCCTTCGCCGCCCTCGACCTCGGCCAGGTGGTGTACGTGTTCACCGCCCTCCTCGTCCAGATGAGCATCCTCGAGCAGGTGCGG
>RZYE01000270.1 GCA_009930425.1 Actinomycetota bacterium
GCCTACTCCTACATCCTCGACCGCATCAGCTCACTGGTCGCGGAACTCGGGATCGACTACATCAAGTGGGACCACAACCGGGACCTCGTGGAGCCCGGCCGGACGAGCACCGGCCGAGCCGGAGTCCACGACCAGACAACAGCTCTGTACCGCCTGATCGACGAGTTGAAGGAACGCCACCCCGGCCTCGAGATCGAGTCCTGCTCCTCCGGCGGCGCGCGGGTTGACCTCGGGATCCTCGAGCGGACTGACCGCATCTGGGTGAGTGACTGCATCGATGCTCTCGAGCGGCAGCAGATCGAGCGCTGGACTGGCGTGCTCGTGCCGCCCGAGATGATGGGGTCGCACGTCAGCTCCCCTCGGTCCCACACCACCGCCCGCACGCACGATCTCTCGTTCCGGTCCGCCACCGCGTTCTTTGGCCACTTCGGCATCGAATGGGACCTCGTATCCGCCACGCCGGCCGAGCGCGCGGAGCTCGCCGAGTGGATCGAGCTGCACAAGCGCTTCCGCGGCCTGCTCCATCACGGCCGAGTGGTACGCACCGAGTCGCCCGACCCCGCGCTCGACGTGCACGGAGTCGTGGCTGGGGACCAGTCGGAGGCGCTGTACGCGATCGTTGCGCTCGGCACGTCGGTGTGGTCTCCCCCGGGACCGGTCCGTCTCCCGGGCCTCGACCCGCAGGCTCTCTACCGGCTCGAGACGTTGCCCGCCCCTGAGCTGCCCCGCTTCGGCCCGAAGCGCTCCACCGTCCCCTGGTGGGACTCGCCGCCCCAACTCAGCGGGAGGGTCCTCGGCGTCGTCGGCATCCAGGCCCCCGCTCAGTTCCCCGAGCACTCCGTCATCATCCACGCCGTCCGCGTACCAACCACCGAGGGAGATCGAGCATGAGCACAGCCACGGCACCCGTCACTACTCGCACGGAAGGAGGGAAGCGCAGGAGGCGGATCGGCGACCTCAAGATCGCGCTCGCCTTCGTGGCACCTGCCACGATCGGCTTCCTTGTCTTCTACGTCTACCCCACCATCCGCGGCTTCTACTACTCCTTCACCGACTTCAAGGTCCTGAGCGAGCCCAACATGGTGGGCCTCGAGAACTACCAGCGAATGGTCGAGGACCCTCTCGTGTGGAACGCGCTCTGGGTCACCCTCCAGTACGTGCTCATCAACATTGGCCTGCAGACCATCGTCGCTATCGGGCTCGCCGTCCTCATGCACCGCCTCACGAAGTCGATGACGATCCGTGGGCTGCTGCTACTGCCCTACCTCATCGCCAACGTGATCGTCGCCCTCGTGTGGTTCTGGATGCTCGACTACCAGATCGGCATCGTCAACGTGATGCTGGACTGGATCGGAGTCGACAGGATCGCCTTCTTCGGGGACTCCGCCTGGGCCCTGCCCACGATCGCCCTCGTCAATGTGTGGCGCCACATGGGGTACACAGCCCTCCTCATCTTCGCCGGCCTCCAGACGATCCCCCCGGAGGTCTACGAGGCCGCCTCCATCGACGGCGCCGGGGAGGTGCGATCTTTCTTCAAGATCACCGTTCCCCTGCTCCGCCCGGTGCTCGCGATGGTGCTCGTGATCACGGTGACCGGGTCCTTCCAGATCTTCGACACCGTCTCCGTGACAACCCAGGGTGGTCCGGTCAACGCCACCCGCGTCATCTACTACTACATCTACGAACTGGCCTTCGTCCGGTTCGAGTTCGGGTACGCCTCGGCGATCTCCGTCTTCCTGTTCGTCATCCTCGCCGCCGTGGCCATCGCGCAGATCAAGATGCTGCGCGCCGGCGAGTCCGACCTTGCCTGAGAGGAACGCACCATGAGCGCCACACCGTCCCGCACCGCCATCGTCACCGACCCCACACCAGTCCCCGTCCAGAAGAAGGCCGGAAAGCCCTTTAGCATTGGCCGATTCCTGGCGTGGGTGAGCCTCTGGGTGGCCACCCTGATCACCCTGTTCCCCTTCTACTGGATCCTGCGCACCGCCCTGTCCAACACGAAGGCCCTCGCCGCGAACTCCACGAGCCTCCTGCCCGCGGACTTCACCTTCGGCGCCTTCGAACGCGTCCTCGGCCTCGCGACCACGGCCGAGGCAATCGCGCAGGGCGGCTCCGGCGCCTCGGTCAACTTCTGGCTGTTCCTGCGCAACTCCCTCATCGTCGCCACGTCCACGACCATCGGGCAGGTGTTCTTCTGCGCGCTGGCGGCTTACGCGTTCGCCCGCTTGCAGTGGCCCGGCCGGGACAAGCTCTTCTTCGCCTTCCTGGCGGCGCTGATGGTCCCCGGCATCTTCACCACGCTGCCCAACTTCGTCCTCATGCGCGAGTTGGGACTGCTGGACACCTACCTGGCCATCATCCTGCCGACGCTGTTCATGACACCGTTCTCGGTCTTCTTCCTCCGCCAGTTCTTCCTCGGCATTCCCAAGGAGATCGAGGAGGCCGCCATGATCGACGGCGCCGGCCGGTTCCGGGTATTCCTCCGCATCATCCTGCCCATGTCCGCGGCGCCCATCTCGACCCTGGCCCTCCTCACCTACATCACCAGCTGGAACGACTACTTCTGGCCTCTCCTCGTGGCCAAGGACGAATCCGTCCGAGTCCTCACCGTCGCTCTCGGCATCTTCCGATCGCAGACCCCCCAGGGCAGTCCCGACTGGGCCGGCCTCATGGCCGCCACCCTCATCGCGGCGCTGCCGATCCTCGTCCTGTACGCCTTCCTGGGCAAGCGGATCGTCAACTCGATCGGCTTCTCCGGAATCAAATGAGACCCCCGGCGGCACCGCCGTCGATCGCACGGCCACCCGTGCACCCCACCACCACAACC